>CAMLFI010000080.1 GCA_946479225.1 uncultured Mucilaginibacter sp.
AACAGAAACTAACTGATCTGGATGCTGATCCTGCTATAAAACTCATTATAGTAGCATGCCATCACTCGCCTTATACCAACAGTAAAATTGTCAAACCATCGGTGCAGGTACAGCAAAGCTTTGTGCCGCTTTTTATAGCGTCGAAAAAGTGCGCGTTGTTCCTATCGGGCCACTCGCATAATTACGAACAGTTTAAAGTGCAGGGCAAAGATTTTGTGGTGATAGGCGGCGGCGGCGGCCTGCATCAAAATTTAAGGCCCAACAACGAATTAATGCACGATGTTGCAGAAGATTATAAACCTGCTTTTCATTACCTGGAAGTAAGGCGGCAAGGTAATAAGCTGGATGTGCTGTCGCGCAAGCTAACGCCCGACTTTAGCGCTTTTGCGGATGGGGTGAAGTTTGAGGTGAAGTGAGGAGAGTTGCGGCTATCTTACTAATATTCGCTGGTTTTAAAATCTTATTATTTATATTGATTTAAATTATTAAGTCTTAATGGACAAATCCGCCTTATCCAAATTACTACCAGTAGCAATTGCTTTTGTCATTATATCTTTTATAGGTTGCAGAAGCCGACAAGACGATCAATGTAGCATCAATTATAAGAAGGCAAAAGACTTTCTCTATAAATATCATATTAATCAAAAGCGGTCTTTTCTTGTTCGGGCGCTTGCAGAAATAGAGCGATCCGGTTGCCCTGAAACTGCGCTTGGAGCTGTTGAGTTAAAAATATCTCTCTTAAGTCTTTTAAAAAAGTATAAGGAAGCATATCAATATATCGATTCACTCGGACCGGGAAGTTTTAAGTTGGAGTATAAAAAGGGAATGTCTTACAACCTTTTTAGAGCTTTGGAATATGAAAGCAAGTTTGATACGGCCAATAGGAATCTGTTTTTAAATAGATCTGTGATTACAATCCAAAGTTATATTGATGAACAGGATACATCTGAAAGTAAACTTAACGAGGAAGCATACTATGATTTATTTCTAATTAAAAGCAAATTAGAAAACCTGGAAAACTTGAATAATGATATTGAGAAGTTAAAAAAGAGATACCCGAATAAACTTACATTTTGGGAAAACGTTAAAGGCTCATTGGAAGGATTCGGTACTAGCCCATACGCCTTACCCGATTCAGACGAGGTGACATCCCAATAAGGAAAATATTATATCACCGTCAAAAAAAACTGTTCCAACTGTTCCAAAAACGAGTGTAAAACTACTTTTCTGTTCAATATGCTTGTAATCAATTATTTAACTCCAATTTACAGCTAAGCTTACTGACTTATAAGTAGTTTCAAAGTGTTCCAAACTGTTTCGCTTAAAAAATCAAACACACTGAAAAACAAACAGTTAATACCGTCAGTTATATTTCCAATATCACAACCCTTTATATTTTTTGGAACACCCGCACCCGCCCGAAAAATTCAATAAAACAGATAATCAGTCACATAATTAATTCTGTGTTACGGCAAGGTTTAAATGCGCTAAATCGTGTTAACTTTGCTATACAATGGCATATAAATACGTTGATAACTACCGGGAACAAGGCGCACGCAAAAAGCTGGTTGACGAGCTGAAGAAAAAGGGCATTGAGGACCGCCAGGTATTAGAAGCCATAGGTAAAGTACCCCGCCATTATTTTTTTGATGAAACCTTTTGGGCACAGGCCTACAAAGATATTGCCTTCCCCATAGGCGAGGGACAGACTATCTCGCAGCCTTATACCGTAGCCTATCAAACAGAGCTACTCCACATAAAAAAAGGCGATAAAGTGCTGGAAATAGGCACCGGTTCCGGCTACCAAACCTGCGTATTAATCGAAGTAGGTGCCAAAGTATATACCATTGAGCGCCAGGAAAAGCTATACGAACGTACCAAACAGGTATTACCTCACATCGGCTACCGCGCCCGCTTCTTCTGCGGCGATGGCTCCAAAGGAATTGCCCTGCATGCGCCGTATGACAAGATAATTGTAACTGCGGGTGCACCAACCGTGCCGGATATACTATTGGGTCAGCTAAAAATAGGGGGGATACTGGTCATACCCGTAGGCGATGCCGAATCGCAAAAGATGGTAACCATCCTAAAAACGGGTGAAAATGATTATGAAAAACATGTACTGGATACCTTCAGGTTTGTACCGCTGGTAGGGGAGAGAGCTTGGTAGAAAATTTCGAATTTCGGATGTTCGATTTCGGATTTAGAAAGTCTCAAATTTTGATTAGAAAGCGAAATAGAAAAGAAACAAATCCGAAATCGAACATCCGAAATCCGACATCAAACTACCGTTTCATCGCCCTATCCATCTCCACCTTAGTATCCCGCTCTTTTAATGACTCGCGTTTATCGAATGTCTTTTTGCCCTGGGCAAGGGCTATCTCCAGTTTGGCAAAACCCCGCTCGCTGATGAATAGCGCCAGGGGCACAATGGTCAGGCCTTTTTCTTCGCCGCGGGTAAGGAGCTTTTTTAGTTCTTTTTTGTTGAGGAGCAGCACCCGGTCGCGTTTGGCTTCGTGGTTATAGAAAGAGCCGAAAGAGTATTCAGAAATATGCAGGTTGCGCACGTATAGCTGTCCACCCATAAAAGTACAAAAGGCATCGTTAATGTTGGCCTTACCATCGCGGATAGATTTGATCTCGGTACCCAGCAATTGGATCCCGGCTACATACTTATCCAGTATGCTGTACTCAAAATAGGCTTTCTTATTCTTTATGTAGACTTTATCCTGGTTCATCGCTGCAAACTTAGGGATTTTTTGTCATTGGTCATTAGTCATTGGTATTGAAGTAATGACCAATGACTAATAAACTACTTTAATGGTTTAACCACCAACACCGGCACATCAATCATATGCCTAACCTTGTTAACGGTAGTGCCAAAGATCAGGTCCTTAAAAGCCTTGTGGCCATGCGATCCCATTACCACAAAGTCTATCTTTTCCTCATTTACAATTTTGGCAATGGATTTTGCCGCCATACCGAAACCCACTTTGGCCCGGGCGTTATACCCTATTTTTTGCATGGTTACTACGTATTGATTGATGTTATCTACGTCGCTCTGCGTTTCGTGGTCCATTACCTCTACGCCGTTGTATTGCGCGCCTGCTGTTTCCACTACGTGGATTAAGGTATATAGCGCGTCTTCCCCGCCCTGCATTATACCGTGCCGTATGGTGTTGCTATCGTTCTTTGAGAAGTCGATTGCTATACCTATGTGGTGGTACTGTATGGCATCCAAATCGCTTATAGCCGTAGCAATACCATGCGGAATGAAGATCGGGTTGTCTTTATGTTTAAACAGTAAAGGCCTTAAGAAAACGTACAGAAGCAGGCTGACAGTCCCTAATACCGCGGGAATAACCAATGCGTAGATCCATACAAGTGTACTGCCCGATGATTCAGCTATCCAGCCGTAAATCTGCTCGTAAACCAGTTTGCCGTTAAGTCCTACAATTACAATAGCGCTTGCCCATGCACCTAATTTGGCCCATTTACCAATGGCGAACTTGCCCATTTTCTTCTTGTCGCTGGTAAAGTGGATGAGCGGGATAACCGCAAAACCCAACTGCAAACTTAACACCACCTGACTCAAAATTATAAGCTTCCCCAAGCCATCTTCGCCGTAATATAATATGGTAAAAACGGCCGGCATAATTGCTAAAACCCTTGTTAGTAAACGGCGCAGCCACGGCTCAACGCGCAGGTTAATGTGGCCCTCCATAATTATCTGGCCGGCCAGTGTGCCTGTTATGGTTGAGCTTTGCCCCGCGGCTATCAGCGCTATGGCAAACAGTACCGGTGCCGTTCTGCCGAAGATGTGTTCTAATAACTTGTAGGCATCCTGTATCTCGGCAATTTGAAAATAACCGTTCTTAAAAAACGCACTTGCTGCCAATATCAAAATAGCGGCGTTCACCAAAAACGCAAGGTTAAGGGCAACCACCGTATCAAAAAAGTTGAATTTTATAGCTGTTTTAATGCCTTCATCGGTACGCACAATTTGCCGGGTTTGCACCAACGATGAGTGCAGATAAAGATTGTGCGGCATTACCGTCGCCCCAATAATACCTATAGCTATGTATAGCGCATTACCCGATAAATTGCCCGGCATAAAACCCTTGGCCACCTCAACCACATCCGGCTGAACAATAAACATTTCTATCAGGAACGACAGTCCCACTATAAATATCATCGATACAATGAAAACCTCCAGCTTGCGCATACCCCTGTTCATCAAAAACAACATCAGCAGGGTATCTGTAATAGTAAGCGACACCCCCCATATTAAAGGCAGATCAAACAATAGCTGTAAACCAATTGCCATGCCTATAATTTCAGCCAAATCGCAAGCTATAATGGCTAGTTGCGCCAGTATATAAAGGAAAAAATTGACTACCCGCGGATAGGTATTTTTTGATGCCTGCGCCAGATCCAGTCCTCGCACAATGCCTAACCTTGCGCTTAACGACTGCAAAAGCAGCGCGATAAGATTGGAAGCTAGCAGCACCCATATCAGGCTGTACCCAAAGGCGCTGCCGCCGGCAATATCAGTTGCCCAGTTGCCCGGGTCCATATAGCCAACGCTTACCAGGTAAGCCGGACCAATAAAGGCCAATATCTTACGCCAACCCGTTTTGTTGGCGGTTTGCACCGAGCTGTGCACTTCACCTAATGATTCTTTGCCTGTGGTCATAATGCTATTAATAAATTACTTGCCACTTCGCGGCTTATGTTAATATTAGTGCCTTCCATATTTAAAACAACCGACCTATCGTAATCAATAACCTCTACAACGGCTATTTTTTTGCCGATGACAAGCTGCAGTTTTTCAAGATATTGTAAAAACGCAGGCGAGTGCTCGCCAACTCCGGATATAGTTCCGCAATCATTCACCTTAAGTTCAGCCACACTTACCAATTGGTTTTTTTTAATGTTTCCGTTACGATCAGGTATAGGGTCGCCGTGTGGATCATTCCTGGGGTATCCCATAAATTTATCCAGCCTGTCTATCAGTTCTAATGAGGAGATGTGCTCCATTTCTTCGGCCATCTCATGCACTTCATCCCATTTAAAATTTAATTTCTCAACCAAAAAGTATTCCCAAAGGCGATGTTTCCGGATGATGTTTACCGCAATTTTTTCTCCCGCAGGGGTAAGGCTTACGCCTTGGTATTTAGCGTAGTTTATTAAAAGCTTCTCCGCCAGTTTCTTCAGCATATCTGTAACAGATGCTGCTTTTGTGTTCAGCGATGCTGCAATTTGATTGGTACTCACGCTGACGTTGTTTAACGACAAGTGGTATATCGCTTTTAAATAATTCTCTTCGGCTAACGTATTCATTTAAACAAATCTAATTAAAAATTTAGACTTGTCTAAAAATTTGAAAAGAATTTTATTCTTTTATTCGATATTTAAAAAAATTTAATTTTGTAGATTGTACAAAATTTGTGATATGGCCGCCGAATTAGATAAAATTGATCTACAGATACTTAAAATTTTACAGGAGAACGGAAGGATAACCAACCTGCAGTTATCCAACGAAATTGGCCTTTCGCCGGCGCCAACTTTAGAGCGTGTGCGTAAGTTGGAGAATGCGGGCTACATTAAAAGCTACCATGCTTTGGTTGATGAAGAGAAGCTTGGGCTGGGTATTAAAACCTTCATTCAGATCTCGCTCGACTTCCACCAAAAGAATACCATACAGACTTTTATTGATGAGATAAAGAATATAAAAGAGATAACCGAATGCCACCACGTAACCGGGCAGTGCGATTTTGTATTGAAAGTTTATGTTCGCGACATCAAATCATACGAGCAACTCATCATGGAAAAAATAAGCCGCATAAGCGTGGTTAAAACCTTCCAAACCATGATGATTATGAGCACGAGCAAGAAGGAACCGATTGTGCCGCTGGAGTATTAATTATTGAATTATTGAGTGAGTGAATTATTGAATTTTAACTCAATCAATAATTCAGTAATCCAATAATTCAAAATTAACCAATTTGCCAGTCAATCGGCTCTTTCCCCATCTTCTCCAAATAGGCATTCGTTTTTGAAAAGGGTTTTGATCCGTAGAAATTCCCCTTTATCACAGCCATTGGCGACGGGTGGCTTGATTTGAGTACCAGGTGTTTGGTCTCATCTATTAATACACTTTTTGATTGCGCGTATGCACCCCAGAGAATAAATACAATACCTGTTTTTTGATCAGATATTGTTTTTATCACATTGTCGGTAAACAGTTCCCAGCCCTTTTTTTGGTGAGAACCAGCTTCGCCGGCACGCACGGTGAGTGTAGCGTTTAACAATAAAACCCCTTGCTCGGCCCAATGGCTCAAGTCTCCACTGCGCGGGATAATAAAGCCGGGGATATCTGTAGCTAATTCTTTATAAATATTTTTTAGCGACGGAGGCGGTGTCACTCCATTTTGAACTGAAAAAGACAAACCATGCGCCTGGTTAGCACCATGATAAGGGTCTTGTCCGATGATAACTACCTTAACCTCATTGAAAGGCGTTTTCCAAAAAGCGTTAAAAATGTCGGGACTTTTGGGGTAAATGGTTTTGCCTGCCTGCTTCTCTTCCTTTAAAAATTGTTGTAGTTGAAGCATGTAATCTTTTTCAAATTCATTGCTCAAAGCTTCCAGCCAGGAAGGCTCTAATTCTATCGCCATAAATATTAATGCAGCTGTTGATTTACAGTACAAATAAACGGATATTTGCACTCTGATTTTAACGGGATTAAAAGAAAATTATGTCAAATATTATACGGCTTGTTATAGCCTGCGCGGTTTTAGGAGGATCAATAGCACTTTGTGTTTTTGGTTTTTGGGGATGGGGGATACCGGTGTTCTTTATCGGCTTGATTATACTGCTTACTTTCTTCTTTAACGAGAATATGCTGATAGCACAATATTTTCTGCGCAAAGAGAATACGGAGAAATCTGAAGAGTGGCTGTTTAAAATTACCGATTACGAAAAGCAACTGCACAAAAACCAGCACGGCTACTACAATTTGCTTATTGGTTTAATTGAGTCGCGCAAGGCGCCGCTTAAGTCTGAAAAGTACTTTAAAAAGGCGTTGCAATTGGGTATGACTATGTCGCACAACACCGCGTTGGCTAAAATTAGCCTTGCAGGTATTTCAATGGCAAAACGCAACAAGCGCGAAGCACAGATGTACCTTGCGGAAGCGACTAAGGATGATAAAAATAAACTGCTGGCAGACCAGATAAAGATGATGAAAGGCCAGTTGGCCCAAATGGATAAGCAAGTTGTAAAAGGCTTTCGGCCGCAGTATTAAGAGTAAATAGCAAAAAGATAAAAAAAATAGGCTTTAGGGTTAACAACCTTAAAGCCTATTTTTCTTCGATTGAACCGAAATAATTTGGTTCAGATCTGTTGAAGTCGGCTCGTGAAGAATATCTCTCCGTTACCTCAGCCTCAGCAGCCGGATCGGCAACCTCAACAATTTTTAACAAACTTCTGATAAACGACAGGTTAAAATTTTGTCTGTTTAGTTTGATCAGGTATTCGTTTTCTGTAATTTCTAAAATAGAATTCGTCATAACTTTCAATAAATGTGTGTATGTAAAAATACGTAACACATTCAATGCCAAAGTTCCCGTAGTTTTATGTTTATATTAAAGAATTGTTAATAACTAATGTTAATTAACAATTAAGTTGCTATATTATAATTAATTTATGCGTTGGTAGAATATCTCTCCGTCGTATTGTTCTAGTTTTAGCCCCTTTACGTTACCCGCATTGTCCAATTGGAAGTTTGCTCTTAGAAATATACCATCGTGGTAAAAACTATTTTCGTTTTCGGCCTGAAAAACAAAATCGTTTGATTTAGATAGCGCAACCAGGTTGCCGTCCTTTACAACAATGCGGGCAGTATCATTTTTTACCGCGTAGAGCCCCGTATATTTTTTTAGAATAGCAGGATCGAGTTTTACTGAAGGACGTTTGAAAGCCCATTGCAATCCCCTTGAAAAGCCCTCGGGCTTGGTGCCGGAATGGCCCGTATTGGCAAATGTTAAAGCCTGCACTTCCAGGTTCTTTACTTTCTTTAAACGGTCAGTTAATGCGTTAAATTCGGTCTCCAGGTCCTCGAATGCTCCCCTGGCTATAAAAAGCCTCGAAGCCATGGGTGATCCTGTAGATTCGTACTTGGTTTCCCACGAACGCAACACGGAATTATCGAATGTTAATGAAGGGCTTGTAAGTATGTAACGATCAAACAAGGATGGGGCGTTAAAAAGCGTGTATAATGTAAATAACCCTCCGTAAGAGCTTCCCACTAAAGTGCGGTCATCTGTTACCCGGTATTTAGATTTTATAAGGGGAATAAGTTCTGTTTTTATGAAAGCCAAAAACTTTGGCCCGCCACCGGATGGAGTCTGTGCAATTTTTGTGGGTGTAAAATCGCGTGCTCTTAACTGGCCAACATTGGGGTTGTTACCACCCCAGGTAATACCGACGGTAATTATGCCGGGTATAAAACCATCATAGTACTGACTGCCGTAGATACCGGTAAACGTTGGGAAATCATACTGTGCATCCAGCAAATAAACAACCGGGTAGCTTTTTGTTGAGTCGCGGGTGTAGTTTCCCGGCAGGTTGATATAAAGCCGATATTCCTGCCCGTCAACAGTTTTTGATGTATAAGTTAATACTTGAGTACCCTGCAACTCAACCTTTGGGGGTGTTTGTGCTTTGGCAGTTTGTAAACAGGCTAAGACAAATAAAAAGCTGATCAGTAGTTTAGGGAGATTCTTTTTCATAACCGTAAATATATATTCGTTATGAATGAGACGACGCCAAGAGTAAATAAGTTACAAGATGCTGGATTTATATAAGTGGTTACGCTAATAATAGCTGTAACCACTTATATTCCCTCGGGTTTACTCAAACCAAGCCATCACTACTTCCTTAGCAGGCATCGTAATATCCAGTTTTAGCTTTTTGCGCATGCCGCCCAAATCGTTAAACACTTTGTTGGGATTACCGGCTTTTAGTTCTTCAACGGTGTTAAAGCCCATTTTATTAAGTACGGGCACCCATTCTGCAGGTACACCAATGTTGATAAAGTCGTCAGCTGTAGCCACCTTCG
>CAMLFI010000081.1 GCA_946479225.1 uncultured Mucilaginibacter sp.
CTACAAAAACGGTGGCGCAGCAATTCTTCCCGCAGTTAAACAGGTATGCCATAAAAGGAACCTACTCTGCGCAGGGCGGCGGTGGTACCTATCAGCTTAACGCCACTAATATTCCGCAGGGCTCGGTAGTTGTTTCCGCAGGGGCCACCAAGCTGGTAGAAGGTACTGATTATACCATTGACTATAATTCGGGCCGTATCACTATCATCAACGGCGCGTTGCTTTCATCCGGTCAGCCCATCACAGTAAACCTGGAAAATAATGAGCTTTTTGGTGTGCAGCAAAAATCGTTATATGGTGCAAGATTTGACTATCGTCTGAACAATAAACTAGCGCTGGGCGGTACAATTATGCACCTTACGGAGCAACCCATTTCGCAAAATGAAGCTATTGGCGCTGAGTCCATCTCCAACACCATATGGGGTTTGGATGTCAATTACAGTTCGGAATCGCGGTTTTTAACCCGTATGGTTGATAAGTTGCCATTCCTGACAACCAAAGCGCCGTCATCAGTTAATTTCAGCGGCGAGTTTGCGCAGCTTTTACCCGGCAGCCCAAGTGTTTTAAGTTATGCAGGCGCACGTAACGGCACATCTTATCTGGATGATTTTGAGAACAGCCAGTCTATTATTGACGTAAAAGCCGCAAATGCCTGGCAACTTTCGGGTACACCACGCATGTTTCCTGAAGCAAGCCTGTTTAACAATTTAGCCTACGGGTACAATCGCGCCAGACTTGCGTTTTATAACATCGACCCGATATTTTATACATCGAGCAATATCCCCATTTCGCGTGCGCAATTATCTAACCACTATGTAAGGCAGATCTTTCAAACGGAGGTGTTCCCTTACAAGCAATCCGTTACCGGGCAACCGCTGGCTGTTGCTACGTTAGACCTGGCTTTTTATCCAACTATCCGTGGTCCGTATAACTATGCCACAACCGGCATTAACCCCGATGGTACGCTGCAAAATCCAAAGTCGCGGTGGGGCGGTATCTATCGCGGTATTCCTATTACTGATTTCCAGTCGCTCAATGTGCAATACATCGAGTTTTGGGTGATGGATCCCTTTATTTATAAACCGCAATCGCAAGGTGGTGATCTGTACGTTAACCTGGGTAGCACATCAGAAGATGTGTTGAAAGACGGCCGCAAGAGTTTGGAGAACGGCCTGCCCGCTAATGGCGACTATAGCACAGTCGACAATACCGTTTGGGGCCGCGTAACCCGTACCCAGCCTGTTATTAACGCTTTTGATAGTAACCCTACATCACGGTCATTACAGGACATTGGGTTGGATGGGTTAAGTAGCAGCGATGAGCGTACCAACTTTGCCAATGTTATACAACAAATACAGGGGCAGGTAAGCTCAACCGCCGCTGCATCCTTTAATAACGACCCATCGTCTGACGACTTTCAATATTATCTGGGCGCTAATCAGGATCAGGCCGGGGCAGGTATACTTTCCCGCTACAGCAGGTTTAACGGTAACGAGGGTAACTCAAAAACCGCAGAGCAATCGCAGGCCGAATTAGGGTTGCCTACGTCGGCATCAACTTCTTTGCCGGATGGTGAAGATATTGACCGCGATAATAACATGAGCCAGGATGATCAGTACTTTCAGTATAAAGTATCTATGCGGCCTGCTGATTTAGTAGTGGGGCAAAACTTTGTTAATGATAAGCTTACATCGCAGGTAAAACTGGCTGATGGCACTACGCAACCTGTAACCTGGTATCAGTTCCGTATTCCCGTTACATCTTATCAATCTGCCGTTGGTGGTATACAAGATTTTAAGGCCATCCGCTATATGCGTATGTTCATGACCAATTTTGCCGATACAGCTGTTCTGCGTTTCGCCACAATGGAACTGGTAAGGGGAGATTGGCGCGCGTTCAACACCGAAAATAATCCTGCCAATGTTATTGCTGATGTGGCGTTGAATAGCCCACCGCTTGATAATTCGACCTTTGCTGTGCAAACCGTAAATATTGAAGAGAACGGCAAGCGGGTGCCTATCCCGTATGTTGTGCCGCCGGGTATACAGCGCCAGCGTGATTACAATAACCTGCAGATCAATAGCCAATTAAATGAGCAATCGCTGTCGCAAACGGTAACCAACCTAACTGACGGTTATTCAAGGGCATCATTTAAAACTTTTTATAACGATTTGCGCCGCTATAATCATTTGCAAATGTTTATTCATGCGGAAGCGGTACCTCAAAGTACCCTGCGCGATGGTGAATTAAGCGCCTTCGTGCGCTTAGGTACAGATTACCAGAACAATTATTACGAATATGAGATCCCGCTTGTAGTAACGCAATCCGGGAGCACTAACGCGAGCAGCATATGGCCCGCCGATAACGAGTTGGACATTGATCTGAGCATATTAACTGATGCCAAACTGGCGCGTAACAACGCAAAATACCAAGGCATACCATGGCCGGTTAACAGGCCTTTTACTTACTCCAACGGGCGCAACCGCATTACCATAATGGGGGTGCCTGATCTGAGCCGTTTACGCACCATTATGTTGGGTGTACGCAATCCATATAAAGGAAACTCACCTACCGGAGTTGACGATGGATTACCCAAAGCCGGCATAGTGTGGTTTGACGAGTTGCGCCTAACTGACTTTAAAACCAAAAAAGGTTGGGCTGCAATGGCGCGTGCCGATTTTAAGCTCGCAGATTTTGCAGATATTACTCTGGCGGGTACTAAATCGACGGCAGGGTTTGGAGCCTTGGATTCTAAACTGCAGGAGCGATCATTAAATGATAATCAGGCTTATGATATCTCTGCTAGCATGGATATAGGCAGGTTTTTTCCTGAAAAATCAGGGATAAAGATTCCTACCTACGTAAACCTTTCATCGCAGGTAAACACCCCTCTGTATGATCCCGGTCAGCCGGATATCCTATTAAAACAATCATTAGCTGCTGCTACAACTGAACACCAGCGCGACTCGATAAAAACAGTATCCGAAGATTATACAAAACGACGCAGCATTAATTTTACTAATGTGCATAAAGAGCGCACCGACCCTACAGCGTCGGTACATTTGTGGGATATTGAGAATTTTAACGTAAGCTACGCCTTTACAGAATACCTGCACCGCGACTTTATAACGGAGAACAACGTGGAGCGGACTTATACCGGCGCTTTCGCTTACAACTACGCTAATCAGCCCAAATATATTAGTCCGCTGGCTAAGGTTATTAAAAGCAATCCATTGGCTTTGCTGCGCGATATTAACTTCAGCCCGGTGCCGTCGCGACTTAACTTTAGTTTGAACTTTAACCGTTTTTACGCTGAGAACACTTTGCGAAACACGGATCGTGACAACCCTACTCCCATACCTACCAACTTTAATAAAAACTTCAACATTGTGCGGATTTATGGCATAGGGTGGAACCTGACCAAATCATTAACCATGGATTTGGATGCCACCAATTTATCGGTAGTTGATGAACCTTACGGACGTATCACAGGATTAAAGCGCGATACGCTTTGGGAAAATATCAAAAAATTGGGGCGCACCACTAACTACAATCACAATTTAAATTTGAATTACACAACGCCGATAAACAAGATACCTGGGCTTGATTGGACGGCTATGATAGTGCATTATACCTCGCATTTTGACTGGCTGGCGCAGCCCTTATTTGGTATAAAAGATCCGCAGTTAAACGTGGGCAATACCATCCAAAATGCCCGCACTATTCAACTTACTCCCTCACTTGATTTTACGCGGCTGTATAGTAAGTTCTCTGCGTATAGGGATAGACAAAAGCCCGATTTTGAAGGTAAGGGTATAGGCGATTTCTTTATAGGGGCCTTGTTCAGTATAAAAAACATAAGTGGCACGTATACCAATACAAAGGGTACATTCCTGCCAGGATATCTGCCGCAATCCAATGTTTTTGGTCAGGATTTTACCTATGATGCGCCCGGCTTAGGTTTCCTTTTAGGCAGCCAGGCTGATCTGCGCGAAAAAGCGATAGCCAACGGCTGGCTGTCAAAAAATACGTTGCAAAATCAGTTGTACGTTAAAACCTTTTACGAGGACCTGCGCCTTAAAGCGACGGTTGAACCCATACGCGACCTGCGCATACAGTTGTCATCCTTCAAAACCCAGAATCGAAATTATCAAACCAACTTTAAATATTCTGATGTAACAGGCGGGTTTGAAAACATGGCGGCAATTACCGCCGGCGACTACAATATTTCTTTCTTCTCGCTGGCTACGGCGTTCTCATCTCCTTCGGGAATTGAGAATATTTCGGCACCATTTTTAAAGTTTTTAGATAACCGGGCAGCCATTTCTAAACGTCTTGGTGCTCAAAATCCAAATTCGACAGGTACGAACGCGGCCGGTTTCGCTGATGGTTATGGCCCCAATTCGCAAAACGTTTTAGTTCCGGCATTTTTGGCAGCTATTACGGGTAAAGATCCATCGGGCGCTAACCTGAGCCAGTTTCCAACCATACCCATTCCTAACTGGCAAATTACATACGGCGGTTTAAGCAGGGTGCCTTTTATGCAGGAGATATTTGATTCGTTCGATCTGCGGCACGGCTATCAATCTACCTACATGGTAAGCAATTACAGTAGCTTGCTGCAATACCAGGAAACAGGCGGAAACGCCGTTTCGCGCGATGTTAATAACGACTTTTTGCCCCGCTATCAGTTTGGGCAGATAAGTATATACGAACAGTTTGTACCCTTGCTGGGTGCAGATATGCGCTTTAAAAATAACGTAACAGCTAATTTTGAGTATAGGCAAAGCCGCATATTAAGTTTAAGCATGGCTAACAGCCAGCTTACGCAGCAAAATGAAAAAGTAGTAATTTTTGGGATGGGCTATAAAACCCGCAACTTCAGGTTCCCGTTTGGTTTGTTCAGAAACACTATCCTGAAAAACGACCTTAACTTTAAACTGGATTTTGCGCTACGCGATAACAAAACATTGATCTACCGTGCAGATGTCCAAGCCGCTCAGATCTCATCGGGCGCGCAAAATATAACTTACAGGCCATCGATAGATTATAGTATTAGTCAGCGCTTTAACATGACGCTGTTTTACGATTCCAACCTTACCCGGCCGTACACTTCGCAATCGTTCAATACATCGTTCACCAACTTTGGGGTTAATTTGAAGTTGCTGTTGCAGTAAATAACAATGTTTGTCATTGAGAGGTACGAAGCAATCGCAAGGAGAAACCGTTGCCATAAAAAGTCCTTCCCAATATTCTTTCCGGCACATGTTATGGCTGTTCCAAATTCAAATTTCGCTGTTCCAAACTGTTCCAAAAATTCCAGAAAATCACATTTGTGTACAATCGCTTGATTATAAAGCGTTTGTCTATACTTTACAGCTAATCTTACTGACTTATAAGTAGTTTCAAAGTGTTCCAAACTGTTTCGCTTAAAAAAGTAAAGTTGCTGAAAAACAAACAGTTAATACCGTCATCTGATTTTTCAATATCACAAGGCTTTATATTTTTTGGAACAGTTACTAATCTAAAATGCTCAACAATTCATTCAGCTCATTAACCTTATCCGGTGCGCTCAAATGCTCGTAAGAGCTGATGAGGTTACGCAGAATGCGGCGTACAATATCGGTGTTGGAGCAGGGCTCGTAAAATTGCTTGTCGAAGTTCAGGTTCAGTTGTTTCAGGAACATGTCCACATCCCTGCGGCCAAAAATAAAGCCTTTGTTAAATGCATTAATATAGAATAACACGCCGCCTTCCATCTCGCTTTCCTTACTTTCATCCATATAAGCCAGTATAAAATGCTGCGGCAGGTTAACGCCATAAACCGGGATATCCAGTTTTTGCGCCACAATTGAGTATATGCTGGCCAGCAGTATCTGGTTGCCTTTTTTGGTCTCGAGCACCTGGTTTAGATAGCTATTCTGAGGGTCCTGGTGGTTGGTGGTATTGCCGCTAAAGGCGTGCAGATGGTAAAAAACATGATTGATGAGCTTAACCTGCTCAACCGGGCTGGCTTCGTTCATCATTTGTATCCACACATCGCGCTTAATGGCTTCTATCTGATTGATCAGTTTTTGCTCGTCGAGGTCGGGGTATTGGTAACGGTTAATTACCAGTATGCCTTGCAGCAGATCAAATGATCCGCTCTGGTGCCACAGCTTCAAATCGGTTTTTAAAATCCCGAACTGGATCTCGTGCACCAGGTTGGCAATGCGCTCCTGTAAAATGGGATCAAAAGCCTGCTCAAATGCACCTTCTAAATACTCGATAGCTTCGCTGCCGTACGACAACAATTTATCGTGTACGTGGTTGTATATTTCCTGATCTGGATCATCCAACAGGCGTATAAGGGAATTTACTTCTGTTTGATTTATCATCTATACCGCTAAAATACTAAGGTTTGTATAATTTTACAACATGTTCAATATAAGGTTCGGGTTTGACTACCTTTTGTACCGCTTAAAAGCAAAAACCAGGCATGGCCTGCATTCGCCCTTTGTTTACCGTTTGGTTGATAAGGTTATATACGATTATAATGCCAAAAAAGTATACGATGAGGTAGAGGCTATCCGTCGGCAATTGTTAGCGGATGACCGTATGATAACCGTTACTGACCTTGGGGCAGGGTCGCACGTTAACAATAGCAAGCAAAAGCGGGTAGGGGATATCGCCAAAAACGCGCTTAAGCCACCGCGCCTGGCCCAATTACTTTATCGCCTTGCGGCAGATGCACAGCCCGATAATATTATAGAGCTCGGTACATGTTTGGGCACCACATCGGTTTACCTGCAAAGAGCAGCGCCACGGGCAAAGGTTTACACGTTAGAGGGTTGCCCACAAACAGCAGGAGTTGCCAGAGAGAGTTTTGCAAAAGCTAAAACAGATGATATACAACTGGTAGTTGGCAATTTTGACGATACCCTGCCGGATGTTATTGAAGGTTTAGATAAACTGAACTTTGTATTTGTTGATGGCAACCACCGCAAGGATGCCACGGTAAAGTATTTTGAATGGTGCCTGCCCAAAGTGCATGAAGGTACCCTGCTTATTTTCGATGACATTTACTGGAGCGAAGGCATGAAAGAAGCCTGGGCTGAAATTAAAGCCCACCCGGAGGTTACAGTAACCGTTGATCTGTTTTGGATAGGCTTGGTGTATTTTAGAAAAGGGCAGGTGAAGGAGGATTTTGTAATAAAGTATTGATGTGCAGATATGCTGATGTGCAAATGGTTTGAAGGAGAATTCATCCGCACATCTGCATATCCACGCATCTGCACATCCTCAAAACGATTGCCCCAAAGCTACATATAGCCCGCTTAAGCGGCTTTCGCCGGCAGGTTTTAGCCCAATGCCGTAGTCAATCCGTACAGCCAGACCTTTTTCCAAATCAAAGAAGTAGCGCAAGCCTCCGCCTAAATTGGGCTTCAGCTCTGAAATGGTAAATTTGCTTTGAAACACCTCGCCTTTGCCAGCAAAGCCCGCTAAACCTATGCGTTCGGTTAAGCGATAGCGTAACTCTACCTGCGCTGCCACCAGGTTACGGTCGCGGTATCGGCCACCGTAGTAGCCCCGCATTATTTCGTCGTTGCCCATTTGTGGCAACAGGTAAAATGGCGAAGCGCCGCCGGTAAGGCTTTGGCCCCGGGCGTTAATTCCTAAAATAAGTTTACTGCTTAGTTTTAAAAATTTGGAATATTCAACGTTTATCAATCCGCCGTTATAGCCGTTGTTACCAAATACGCCTTTAATAGCTTTAAACTGCGCGGTAAGCATGGAACCCTTCGTAGTATAAGTATTATTATCGCGCGAATCATAGATCAGGCTCGGGCCCAAAAAAACTATCGGCCCGCCGTCTTTATCCTGAATGCCGGCACCCGTATCAAAAATGCCTCCCGGTGTTTTATTGTTGTATCTGTAATAATATATCCCGCTTAAAAAGCCAACGTATAAGTTGCGTTTTACCTGTTTTTCGGCAGCAAAATCAATTCTTAAGCGTTTTTCGTCTAGTAGGTCGGCATCTTCCTTGCGGGTATTGTTACCTATCCCATAAAAGTTAGCCGGGAAGTTTAGAAATGTAATTGCAGCTGTATAATGATATTTGTTTTGTGATGACCAATGATTAGTGCTCAGGTTAAACCTGTTTTGCCCCTTTGTGGTAATAGTGGCATAGGTATAAATGTTAGACACGCGTGTTTCGCGGTGCACCGTATCGGTATAAAAAGAATATAAACCCGCGCCGCCTACCTCTACACCCGTTTCGGGGGCTGATGATAGTACGGGTATCAGCACAAATCCGCCGCGCTTGCTGGTGTCTTTTTCAAAATACATTTTGCGAATAAATTTTGGAATGATGCGCTGGGCCATAACCGGCTGAAGGCTTTTTGCTATAATAAGAACGGCGGCTATACTTACAATTTTCTTCATAAACATACGGTGTTGCTAATATAGCTTTTAGCGCCGGCATTGCGGCTATACTTAACGTATTGGATATTATTAATAAATAATACTGAAATTGGTTTTAGTGCAGGTGCCCAACTCGTTATTTAAATGCGTACTTATACGCATTTTTTAAAGTGTAAATGCGCTCGTAATAGTTTATTATTACTTGTTACTTTATGGTATTAAAACAATGACCCTACAATACCTATGGCCATTTATATTAGTAGCAATTAATGTAAATGGCCTTTTACTTAAAACAATTAACAAACCCTTAAACACACAACAATTATGAAACCAACCCCGATGTTATTTTTAACCGGCCTTTTGCTGGGAAGTATGCTTTTGTTTTCGCAATGTAAAAGAGAGGAAGAGTACGATCCGTTGATACCTTATGACGAAGCTAGGGCACAGGAACACTTCATTTCGGTTGATACCGCGGCAAAATATACCTGGCTTTTCAGAAAAGGAAAAGCTACGCTTGGCCGCGAATTGAAAGATAGCACCTACCTGAGTAAAAAGTTCAACATGCCCCTATCAGAGTCATTTAACCGCGATGCTATAGCAGCTTTACTTAATCAACCCGGCGCAAAAGGTATGAGAATATATCTTGGACAGGATGAAGCAGGTTTGGTAAGA
>CAMLFI010000082.1 GCA_946479225.1 uncultured Mucilaginibacter sp.
CGCCGGTAAAGCAGCAGTAATGCTGCAAATATTTCCATGGCACCCGAAAAGAATTGATACGGCGCGGAATAACCGATAAAAAGCCAGGAAAAGCGCATAGGCAGCAAATCGCCAAGTGGCGTAGCCAGTTGATGCAAATTTGGAAAAACCATTTGCTGGCCAAAAACCTTTATAATGCCATATCCTAACGCAATAATTATAATATAGTAGCGCGCAAACAGCACCAACCAATAGTTTAGGTGGGTATAGTTTGGCCTTTTCCTGTCTAACACCGACCATATGAGCGCACCTAAAGCAGCTATGGACAAATAGGTGCACAGCCGGGCCCAACCCATGGAGGTATCGCCACTTCCATTTTCGGGTATAAGCACCGGGCGTACGTGAAAAAATGCAGCGTTGGCCCAGGTAACTACCCAGTCGGTTAATTTGCCATAGTATTGCGTTATCGTGTTAACTAAAGGCACGCTGCCTAACCAGGTTAAAAGGGCAATTTGTAAGGTGAGATAAACGAAACAGAAGCGAAAGAGTATTTTTCTCCAAAGCGGCCAGGAAGAACTTTCGGAAGATAGCATAGTGTGTGGTTTAGCAGCGGGTTAAATCAAATCACAATTTAAAAATTTATTTTAACAATGCATAGCTCTGTTACTATGGATAACGAAGAGGCAACGTAAGCAACAATTTACAATGCCTTTACCAATAAGATTTTGTCTTGTCCTGAAATAGCTTTACAAAAAAGTGGAACAGAAAACCCGGCTGTTCCAAAGTGTTCCAAAAAGGAAGATTTTTTTAAAAGCCTACAAGTAATTGAAAAACAGCTTATTAAGGGACGATTACAGCTAAATTTACTGACTTATAAGTAGTTTCAAAGTGTTCCAAACTGTTCCACACTAAAAAGTTAACAACTTAATAATCAACCATTTAATACCGTCAGTTGGTTTACGGAGTTTTACGCCCTTTATATTTTTTGGAAGAGTACACCACAGAAAAAACGGCTGTCTGTGGTTTAAAAAATCGCATGTTTGATTAATAGCCAATCATAAAAATGCCTGCTCCACTGTGTTCCTCTTGTTCCGAAGCAGAACGCTTAAATAATTCCATGCAGTTCGCCGCCCGGCTCGCCCATTCTATCCACCAGCTTCTCTACCTCCGGGTCCTTCAGCAAAACCGGCGCATGGTGGGGTTTTATACGGGCATCAATAATAAGCGGGCCATAGCAGCCCCAGTGTTTATGCTCCGTAAACTCATTAATCCCATACATATCATGCGACGGGTTGCTGCGGGTAAAGGTTACCCAAACAAAGTTGTTGATGTTGGCGGCGGTAAAAGCGGCATCGTCGCAAAGCACAATAAGCGGCAGGCCGTTTAGGTTGGTTTCGGCTAAGTGCTCTTGCAGTATCTCCAGCATTAAGGGCATATCGCTGGTACGTATGTTGGCAGGCACCTCAAGCGCAAGCACGCCGGGCATTACCATGGCGCTATTAATGAATGGGCGCGGCAGGGTAATGTCGGCAGGTAATTCGGACCATAGCTCCCGCTTAACATCACCGGCAACGGTAACTGCCACTTTACTGCCCGAGTTGAGTCCGCTGCCGCTGTAATCTAAGGTATCAATAGTGGTTTTGGTGTAAAAGTGGAGATCGCGGGTAAGGTCTATGCGTTGCAATATGTGCGTTAAAAAACCGGCGATATCGTGCACGTCCAACTTAGGATCGTCCTCGTGCGCGGCGATGAACAGGTACTTGGCCAGGCTCAGCTGGTTCTTGCCCAAAATGTGGTTAGCAATAGTCAGAATCTCCTGTGGCCGGCGTTCCTTAAGATACGGCGTGTAGCGTTCGCTGCCTATGGCGAATAACAAAGGATGCACACCCGCGGCATCAACGGCATTCACAGCTTTGAGCCCCGGTATTTCCTGTGGCAGCGCCGAGCCCGCTATCTCATGTATCAGCGCGCCAAAGCTGGTATCCTCCTGCGGCGGGCGACCTACTACAGTGAATGACCATATTGCGTCCTTACGGTGGTAAACGTTATGCACCTTCATCAATGGAAACGGATGGGTGAGGCTGTAGTAACCCAAGTGGTCACCAAAGGGGCCCTCGGGTTTGTTTTCATGGGGCATAACGGTGCCGGTTATTACAAAATCGGCATCGGCTGAGATGCAGAACCCTTCATCATCATACAAATAGCGGAAACGACGGTTACCCAGCGCCCCTGCAAAGGTCATTTCTGAAAGCCCTTCGGGCAGCGGCATAACCGCAGCAACCGGGTGCGATGGCGGGCCGCCAATAAATATGCTCACCTTTAGCGGCTGACCTTTTGCGTTCGCTTTTGTTTGATGCACACCGATACCACGGTGCAACTGGTAGTGCAGGCCTATCTCTTCATTTAATATATAATCATTACCCGCCAGTTGTATACGGTACATGCCCAGGTTGGCATTCATAACGCCCGGCTTATCACTATCCTCAGTATAAACCTGGGGCATGGTTACAAAGGGGCCACCATCTTTTGGCCAGTTCAAAATTTGAGGCAGATCGCTAATGCGGCAGCGCTCAAAATTAGAAAGATAGCTTTTGCTTAATTTTTTTGGCAGGGCCGATAAGGCAGTTAGCGCTACGTTGGCGTTTTGTATGGGATGCTTGATAGCGGTGATTGGATCGTTCTTTAACTCGACCAGTTTCTTCACTTTATCCAGTGAGTCGCGGAAAATAAACTTTGACCGCTCCAGCGTACCAAACAAGTTAGAAACGGCGGGGAATTTGCTGCCCTTAACTTTCTCAAACAAAATAGCCGGCCCACCATTTTCATACACCCGTAAGTGTATGGCAGCCATCTGCAAATGAGGATCAACCTCCTGCTTAATGCGGATCAAATGACCATTTTTTTCCAGATCGGCTATGCATGCCTGCAAACTTGGGTAACCCATATCAAAATATATTGCGGCAAATGTACAAATTGAAAAAGTGGTACATTCAATTAGCGCATCAATTGGCTGAACCTGCCACATTTCCGGTGCGGCGCTGCTCATCTTCGTTTCCTAACTTATGCGAACCGGCACTTTTAAGTTTGCTGTTGCCAAAACGGTAACTGAAACCAAAGCGCACAACCCGTCCTTCCTCGCGGCTGATTATTGTCATATTAAGGTTGCGGTAATTGGTATAAGCACGGTCGCGCTCGGTTCTGAACACATCAGCTACATTCAGTCTAAACGTGCCCATATTGTTAAATACGGTTTTACTTATCCCTGCATCAAACCTGTAATTTGCTTTAAACTGGCTAAACCCATAAAACGTTGGCGACTCATACTTAAATGTTGCTTCCGCAGCGAAACCACCGCCAAGGCTAAAATTATGCATAGTGTTAAAAAGCACATCCTGGGTACCTTTATTAAGATCTCCGTTTTGCGGGTACGCTTTTACACGCTGATAGGAAACATCAACAGAAAAAGTAGCGTTCCACCAGGATGTAAATTGCGCCGGTGTAAAAAATTTGATCCCGTAAGCAGCCATTCTGCCAAAATTTTTGCGGGTAGTGATATTTACTTTAGTTTGGTTATCCTGTTCATATGCAATAAAGCCACAAAAGTTATCGGTTACAGAGGCATAAAGGCTGGTTATTATTGTGCTTTTATAGCTATGTGCCAATTCTACCGTGCTGGTGTATGAGGGTAGTAATTGCGGGTTCCCGGCGCGGTAATCATACAGATCAACATAATATAAAAACGGGTTTATATCTTCGTAAACCGGTCGGTAAATGCTTCTGTTGAAACTTAGCGTGAAATTATTTTTAGGATCATAGGTATACTTTAGTTGTGCCTGCGGAAAAAAGTCGATATAATTTTTTTCGAAGTTGATCTTGTTACCCGCCGAGTTACCGTTTGCAATGGTTTGTTCAACCCGCAATCCCCCGTTTATTTTCCATTTTCCTGTGGAGGTTGACAAGTTAGTATAGGCCGAGTTTATGTTTTCGGTATACAGGAAATTGCTGCTAAAGTTGGGGTCAATCGTATAAACGTCATTCCTTTTAGGTCCAAATATCAGATCGTTACCACTTGAGACATAGCTATATTTTGACCCCACCTCTAACATCGTTTTTTTCGACAGAGGTTTCACATAATCTACTTTTGCGGCCCAAATATTTATTCTTGATGGCGAAAGGTTTTGTTGTAGCAGGGTGGGACGGTAAACTTCTCCGGAAGCTTTATTAAAACTATTAGTAATATATTCGTTTGATTCGCGGTCAAAGTGATTATAGCTTAAATAAGCTGAGAGCGTTTGCCCCAAGGTGTCAAGCTTACCTGCATAATTAACCTCGTAATTAACCGTCGCCAGGTTACGTTTAAGGTTTGCCATAGTAGCAATGGTTGAATCAAACTTACTATTGTTGCTAATACGCAGCATGTTGTCTTTGAGGAAACTACTATTGTTTACCGTCCCGCTAACTAAAACGCCTAATGTATGATTTGGAGACAGAAAAAAGTCGGAGCCAAGTCTGAATGTATGATTAAAACTTTCGCGGGTGGTGTAATAACGCGAATCATAATTACTTATCAATCCCAGGTAGTCGATGGTTCTGTCAGTAGTAAAAGTTTTAAATGTTTTATTGGCCGAGTAGTTATAATTGCCAAAAATATTAACATTACCCATGCGGTTGTTAAATGTAATACCTGTATTGGCCTTATAAAATTTGCCATATCCGCCGCCTATTGTAAAGGTTCCGTTTGTACCGGCATTGCTGCCCTTTTTTAGTATAATATTGATAACGCCTGCGCCACCTGCCTCATACCGTGCAGAGGGATTGGTTATCAGTTCAATTTGCTGTACGCTGCTGCTTTGCATACTCTCCAGCATAGCTGCCAGATTTTCGCCGCTTACGTTAACCGGCTTTCCATCTATCAATACCATAGCAGTCTGTCGCCCGATAATACTTAAAGAGCCTTGGCTGCCCGCGTGTACACCTGGTGCCTGGCGAAGCAGATCATATACAGAATTGCCTTCTGCCACAATACTGCTTTGTACATTAAGTACTACCCGGCCGGGCTTGGTTTCTATATAGTTTTTCCTGGCAGTTATTGACACCTCTTTTAACATAGGGGAAGATCTGACGAGGATAATATCGCGGGCATTGACATCTCCCTGCTCTGAAACCGTGTACGGCCCTGAATATGACTGATTATAACCTATTTGGGAGGCGAGGACAGAATACACACCTTCTTCAACTATAAAACGGTAAACTCCCTGCGTATCGCAGGCGGTAGAAGTAAGAATAGAAGAATCGGCGGCCAATAGAATTATGGTTGAAAACTCCGCGGGCTTTTTATTTTCGATAAAAACCCTGCCTTGTATAACCGATGTTTTGCTTTGACCGAAACATTGAACCACAACGAAAAGCATTAAAACAGCAAGCGCAATTGTTTTAACAAAGCGAGTTGCTTTACCGCAAAGGCTGTAGTTTATATTAAAAAGATCAGTCAATAGTACCTTGTTATTTATTCTTTTGTATGTTTCCTTAATGTTCAAATGCTGTTTTCGGGACCTTAACAAAGGTAAAGTAAACATAGGCACAATAAAGACGAGTAAAAATGCGCAACGAATTCTTAATTTGTATGCTCTTTTTTACTAATTTTCCAATTGAAATAATCAGTTTCTAATTTCATCCCATATTAATGAAAAGATTTAGCATTATCATACTAAGTATATTTTTTCCCATCATTTTATTTGCGCAGTCTGAGCCTGTAAAATATAAGGCCGCAGTAGCGCTTTTTGAAAAGTTTTATAATCTAAATCTACCCGATAGTATTTCGGCCCATTTTAGCGCTGCCATGAAGGCTCAGTTGCCCGCGACTCAATTTAAACAAACCACTACTCAATTAAAGGCACAATTAGGGAATTTAACAAAAGCAGAGTTCTCTACTTACAGCGAGCCACTTGCGGTTTATAAGGCAACTTTTAAGAACGGCGTTTTTTTGCTTAACATCTCGCTGAACAACAACAACGAATTTATAGGTTTGCTGTTAAGTCCGTATCAGGAAAAAACTGCTGCAGCGGCCATTGTTGATCCATCCATATCAGAGTCGCCAATTTTGCTTAAAACATTGTCCGGCACGTTATCCGGAACCGTTGCAGTACCCACTAACGCACCCGGCAAAATGCCGGTGGTATTGATCATACCGGGATCAGGAGCTATAGACCGCAATGGTAACAACCCGCAGGCTAATCTCAATACAAATATGTATAAGCAAATAGCAGAATCGCTGGCCAAAAATGGTATAGCATCGTTGCGGTATGATAAGCGCCTGGTGGGGCAAAGCATAGGGACCGTAAAAGAAGACAACCTGCGTTTTGATGATTACAGTGATGATGCCATCGGCTTTATTAATCTGCTGAAAGCAGACCAGCGTTTTTCAAAGGTAATTGTATTGGGCCACAACGAGGGATCGCTTGTTGGCATAATTGCGAGCGGATCAAGCGAGGAAAATGTTAGCGCTTTTATTTCGGTAGGCGGCGCAGGCGAGCCTGGAGAGAAAGTATTAAAAGAACAGTTGAAATCGCAGCCTTCTTACCTTGCCGATGGCATGAATAACGTGTTGGATTCATTAAAAAGAGGCAGAATTAATAAAAAAGTTGATCCGCAGCTATATTATATTGCCCGTCCAAGCATACAAATGTTCCTGATGAGCTGGTGCCGCTTTGAGCCGCAGAGAGAGATAAAAAAGCTAAAGATCCCTATTCTTATCGTACAAGGCACCACTGATTTGCAGATGAATGTAACTAATGCAGAGAAGCTAAAAACGAGGAATGCCACAGTAGCAATTATACCCGGCATGAACTATGTTTTAAAAGAAGCCCCCGAGGACAGGCAGCAAAACCTGTCAACTTATAACAAACCCGATCTGCCGTTAAAGCCTGAATTTGTTACCAATGTGGTTGGTTTTATTAAAGGGTTGAAATAGTACCTTTGGCGCCGGGCTATATATATTTAATATGATAATTGTAATTCAATGCGCCGACCAGGTAGGGTTGGTAGCAGCCATCTCTTCAGTAGTTTCAAAGCAGCAGCTAAACATCATATCCATGCGCGAGTATGTTGATAAGATGGAGAACCTGTTTTTTATGCGGCTTGAGGTTGAGGAGATATTTAACGCCGCCGAGCTTGAAACACAATTAAGCGCGGTATTGCCTGATGATGCTACCATTCATATTAATCCGCTTCCGCAAAAAAAAATAGTGGTTTTGGTTACCAAAGAGTACCATTGCCTGGCTGATATATTGATACGTAATTTCTTTAATACGCTTGGCGCAACCGTGCAATGTGTTATCGGAAATCATGACGATCTGCGCGACGTTTGTGAAAGATTCGGCATCCAATTTTATCATGTTTCTCACGAGCAAAAAAACAAAGACGAGTTTGAACAGCAGATTGAGGCTTTGATAACGCCTTATGCGCCGGATTATTTAGTACTTGCCAAATTTATGCGTATCCTGTCGCCCGCTTTTGTGGCCGAATATCCTATGCGGGTGATCAACATCCACCACTCATTTTTACCGGCCTTTGTAGGCGCTAATCCCTACCGCAAAGCTTATGAGCGCGGTGTAAAATTGATAGGCGCTACGGCTCACTTTGTATCAAACGAATTGGACGAGGGCCCAATCATCGCGCAGCAAACCATACCTGTTAACCACTCATTTACCGTTGCTGATATGGTAAACGCCGGAAAAGAGATTGAAACATCTGTTTTAGCCAGAGCGCTTAAGCTGGTGTTTGAGGACCGCGTTTTTGTTTATAATAACAAGACGGTGGTGTTTGAGTAGGTTTTAGTTAGATTTAAGAGACAAGAATCAAGAGCCAAGAATTAAGCGTTTTAAAGGACTGAAATTACAACCCAATCTCCTTTCTAAGCTTTGCCGGCAATTTAGCAGCTATCAGATCATACGATTGTTTAATATAATGCTCCCACTCTTTTTTGTTGAGGCTTGAAATGTCTTTGGCCAATACCCATTTATACCGGGCAACATAGGGTTGTGGTTCGAGGCCATCTTTAGCTATTATTTCTTCAAAATCTTCGGCGGGTACTTTGAAAGATGCCGATGGCGGAACACCATCGGGGTGGGTAAACAAAAACGTCTTTCCTCCCACATTAAAGCACAGGTGGTCGTCAAATTTTATATCCTGCGTTACGCCGGGAAGTGAATAACAAATATCCTGGAGTGTTTCGATGGTCATAATCTGTAAATTAAAGGCTTGTAATCCAAGTTGAGAATAATCTAAGACCTAATATACAAAGATAAGGCCACTATCCCTTTCGCGGAGTTGAAAGGTAATAATGCCATAAGATCATAGTAGCTACGGTGCGATAAGGCTGCCATTGCTCCGCTACACTCATTATCTCCTCGCGCAATGTTTGAGCTGGCAAACCTTTTACCCGTTTCAGCGCATTAACAGCGGCCAGGTCGCCAACCGGGAATATATCAGCACGCTGCAAAACAAACATCAGGTAAACATCAACCGTCCAGTTGCCAATGCCTTTTAGGGCGGTTAGCCTGTCGCGTATTTCATCATCGGGCATTGTCTCAAAAGCTTGCAGGTCGATTTGTCCGCTCAAAATAGCTTCGGCCAGATACTTTATATAGACCGTTTTTTGCCTGCTGCAATAACAGGCCCTAAACTCTTCATCGGCAAGCAGCAAAACGCGGGCGGGCGTAATCTCCTGCACATAGTCACGCAGCTTATTTAAGGCCGAAAGTGCCGAAGCCAGCGATACCTGCTGCTCTAATATGATATGTACTAATGATTCGAACGTGTTGGGACGACTCCACATCGGTGGATAGCCGTAAGTTTGAATGATACCGTTT
>CAMLFI010000083.1 GCA_946479225.1 uncultured Mucilaginibacter sp.
ATTTCATTATCACCTCGTCAAAAGTAATATCGTTTAATTGCAGATCCTGTAGATGGTATCCCCAGCCTTCCAGTATCAAATCGAGTTGTTCTTTAACATGTTCAACAATATCTCGGCGCAGAATTAATACCTCCGACTGGCGCTTGGTTGCCACAAAGGCACGGATAGAGCCCTCAACGGTACGAATAAGCGCCTGCATTAAATTACGCTCGTCAACAAACTTAAAGGCTACGTTCTTTATGGTTTCTTCCTGCTGATCAAGCACTGAGAACAGTATCATCGCTTTAAAATATACGTTGGCCTGGTCAAACGTAACAGCCTGGAATTCCAGCTCTACTGATCGGTTCTGTATAGATATTTTAGAGTAGATAGCCTCTATAAGGGGGATCTTGAAATTAAGGCCCGGCGTTAATATTCTGCGGTATTTACCAAATACGGTAATTACTGCAATAGTGCCCTGTTTTACAGTCACAAACGATGAAAAAAGTATTATCAATATGATAAATACTAATATAAAAGTTACTATCTGGCCTTGCATTTATATATGTTTTAAGTACTAGGTTAGGTTATTTAGATTAATTGGATTGTAATTTGTTTCTAAAAATAATGAATAATTTTTAGATGTAACCTATGAACGTAAAACGAACTTTTGGCACAATACTATCAGTATTAGGCATTATTGGCCTTATTTATACCGGCGTTATGATTATACAACGCGACGGTGATGTTGTTAACCTTACTGTGATAGGGGTAATAAGTTTGATCTTTTTTTTGACGGGGATAGGCTTAGTGCGCAACACCAAAGATGAGGCTTAGCTTTACCTTACAATTGTGAGCATGCCTGATTCTGATATAGCCAATTTGCTATCGGGAAAGTCAGCAGCAGTAAGCCATTTTATGCGTTTAACGGCCCGGTGCAATGTATCGGGCTCCACACGCTTTTCCCTGCTTTGCCTAACCGAAATGATATTGCCGCTTAAAAATTCGCCTTTGCGGTTAATATAGACTTTTAACAGCGGCGCAATGCCTGAAACGCCATCAATACCCACACCCCGGTAAGTGCAAAAATTACCAAGACTATAAGCTATAAGCCTGTCTTTATAAATTTCCATTGCCCGGCTTACGTGCGGGCCGTGACCTAATATCACATCCGCACCATTATCAACGGCGTTATGTGCAAAGGCCCGCAGATCGCCACGCCGCTCACCAAAGTAAGATTCGCCGGCAGCTGCCACATGTTCAAACTCCGGCCCTTCAGCTCCGCCGTGAAACGATACGATCACTACATCGCAGCGCTGTTTCAAATTGCTGATGATCTTGGCAGCACCTTTCATATCAAGAATTGATAGGGTGTGACTGTTAGGTGCAAATGCGCAGAACCCATATTTTACACCCTTTATTTCAAACTCGGTTGAAGGATGTTCTAACAAGCCCGCATGATGTATGCCGCAGCTGTCTAAAGCATTAACGGTACTGTTTCGTCCCGCTTGCGCAAAGTCGCCAATGTGATTGTTAGCAAGGCTCAATACATCAAATCCTGCTTCCTTTAAAATCCCGCAATATTTAGCCGGCATCCTAAATAAATACGCTTTGCTTTTTAAGTGCAGCTTATAATGCGCCGGTAGGCCGCCGTCAAGTAATGTGCCTTCCAGGTTCCCAAATGCAACGTCAGCATTTTGTAAGTACTGTTTTACATATGCAAAACTATTTAAGGCACTGTCGGGAGGTAAGGTGTTATTATCGGGATAAGAAGTGCCCAGCATTATATCGCCAACAGCAGCAATGCAAACAGAGTCGGGTAATTGGGGAGGTCGGGGTGTTTGTGCAGTACTTTGAACAACCGGTATGCTTTCTTTCACTATCGGCTGTGCCGCTTCGCAGCCCAGAATGAGGCATGCACAACCCATAATAGCAATAAAAAGATTTAGGCGATTTGTCATATGGGCAAAAAAAATCCTTTCACTAAAAAGCGAAAGGATATATTATGTTAAAGATACAATATACTATTGTACTTGATCTTCAGTAATTTCTAATTCTTTTTTGAAGGATGCTAACAAACGACCGCCTTTATAAAAATAACGGCTGTAATAATTATCATCAAGGCTGCTAATTGCCACACCGCGCGAAGAGGCGTGTGCAAAACGGTTATCACCTAAATAAATACCAACGTGCGATATGCTGCGGCTGCGTATTTTAAAGAAAACCAGGTCACCTTCTTTCAACTCAGTTTTTTTAACCGGGCTAACCATGCTGAAAATATCACGTGAGTTACGTTTTATATCCAGGTTAAAAACCTGATCATATAGTTGCTTTGTAAAAGCAGAACAATCAATTCCTTTTTTAGTAGCTCCGCCAAAACGGTAAGGTGTACCTATCCAATCATACACAAAGTTAAACAGCTTCATGTTTGATGTTGCATTAAGTGCAACACCCATAATTTGCGATAAATAATCTTTTGCTAAACTTTCTTGCTCCTCCGGAGCCTTTTCCGTTGCCTGACTTGGAACGGTTTTTGTCTGTGCCTGAACGGCTAAAACGCTGAAAAGTAGGGCAATCGCCAGTAATGTTTTCTTCATTTAGTCCTTGTTTCGTTTTGTTTTTTAATGATTTTGTTCATTAAATGATACACTCCGGATCAGGTTGCCCACAAAACTATTCATATTTTTCAAAAAGCCAAATACTTTATTACTTATTTAACAAAAAATTAACTTTCAACAATTGTTTAATTGCAAAAGTTATAATACTGTCAGGTTTGTATTAGCTCGCCCAATTTGCAATCAATTTTGAATGATTCGGCAAATAAAAGTGCCGATATTATATTGTTACCTAAACTATAACGTTTAAGCAAATCAAAAGCAATCTTTTTACGTGTCGTTTTCGGTTTTTTGGGATATATAATTAGATTTGCGCATTAATCTGCAAACGGAAGATTTATAAATGAGTTCAATCGAAATAACTAAAGACACTTATCTGATGTGGTACGAAGCTATGCTGTTAATGCGTAGGTTCGAAGAAAAGGCAGGACAACTATACGGTCAGCAAAAAATCAGAGGCTTTTGCCATTTGTACATAGGTCAGGAAGCCGTTTTGGCCGGGGCCATGTCTGTAATGAAAAAGGGAGATAGTATGATCACCGCCTACCGCGATCATGCGCATGCTATTGCTCAGGGTATAAGCTGCAACGCTATAATGGCCGAGCTGTATGGAAAAGCAACCGGATGCTCAAAAGGCAAAGGCGGCTCTATGCACATGTTTAGCAAAGAACATCATTTTTATGGTGGTCATGGTATAGTTGGTGGCCAAATACCACTAGGCGCAGGTGTAGCCTTTGCAGAGAAATTTAAAGGTACCGACTTTGTTAACGTTGCTTACATGGGCGATGGCGCGGTGCGCCAGGGTGCATTGAACGAGACCTTTAACATGGCTGCCCTTTGGAAACTGCCTGTTATATTTATTTGCGAGAACAACGGTTACGCCATGGGTACCTCGGTACAGCGTACTACTATACAAACTGATATATATAAATTAGGTTTACCTTACGGTATCCCGTCATCAGCTGTTGATGGTATGGACCCGGTTGCTGTACATGCGGCAATGGATGAGGCTGTTTCCCGTGCACGTGCAGGTGAGGGCCCTACATTCCTGGAGATGCGGACCTATCGTTATAAAGGTCACTCTATGTCTGATCCGCAGAAATATCGTTCTAAAGAGGAGTTAGAAAGCTATAAAGCAAAAGATCCTATTGAAACGGTTAAAGCAGCCATTGAAAAGAATAAGTATGCTGATGAGAAATGGTTTGAAGAGATAGACGCGAAAATAAAAGCTGAGGTTGACGAAGCTGTAAAATTTGCAGAAGAATCGCCATGGCCGGAAGCAACGGAGCTTTATACCGACGTTTACGTACAAAAAGATTACCCATACATTAAAGACTAAGCTAATTATTGAATTAATGGATTATTGATTTATTGAATTTTAAATCACATAAAACATAATTCAATATCATTTTTGCTAATCACTAATTCAATAACTCACTAATTCAATAATTATACAATGGCCGAAGTAGTTAAAATGCCGAAAATGAGCGACACCATGACTGAGGGTGTTTTAGCAAAATGGCATAAAAAAGTTGGCGACAAGGTAAAATCGGGCGATGTGCTGGCCGAAATAGAGACTGATAAAGCCACAATGGATTTTGAATCATACCAGGACGGCAGCCTTTTATACATTGGTATTGAAGAAGGACAAGCCGCCCCTGTAGACACCGTTATAGCCGTAATAGGCAAAGAGGGCGAGGATTATAAAGCATTGCTTGAAGGTGCTGCTGCCCCTGCCGAGAAAAAAGAAGAAGAAAAAACCCCTGCAGCAACTGCTGATAAAGCGCCTGCTGCAACACCTGCACCTGCTGCTAAAGTTGATCTTTCAAGCATACCGGCAACTGTTATACGTATGCCTGCCTTGAGCGACACCATGACGGAGGGTGTTATCAATAAATGGAACTTTAAAGTTGGTGATAAGGTAAAATCAGACGATTCTTTGGCTGACGTAGAAACCGATAAAGCCACCATGGAAGTAGTGGGTTACGAAAGTGGTACACTACTATATATCGGCCCTAAAGAGGGAGAAGCGGCGCCTGTGAATGGCATTATTGCTATTGTAGGTAAAGAGGGTACTGATATTACACCATTACTTCAAGACGGTGCGGGAGCAGTAGCAGCAGAGAGTAGCAGTAGCAGTGAGGCCAAAGAGGCTGAATCTGCTGAAAGTCAAGAAACTGCAACTGCATCTGCTACTGAAAGTGACGACAGCCGCGTAAAGGCATCACCATTAGCCCGCAAAATGGCTAAAGACAAAGGCATTGACCTAAACGCTGTTAAAGGCAGCGCAGAAGGCGGTCGCATTGTTAAAAAAGACATAGAAGACTTTAAACCGGGCGAAGCTAAAGCTGCTGCTCCTGCAGCTGCATCGGCTCCTGCTGAGGCTGCACCTGCTGCTAAACCAGCCGCGGCCCCTATAACCTTGCCAACCTTTACCGGCGAAGAGAAATTTACCGAAAGACCGGTTACTCAAATGCGCAAAGCAATTAGCCGTCGCTTAAGCGAGAGCTTGTTTACCGCACCGCATTTTTATGTAACCATGTCTATTGATATGGATCAGGCTATTGAGGCCCGTACCAAGATCAATGCGGTTGCCCCGGTTAAGATATCATTTAATGATTTTGTGGTGAAAGCCTGCGCTGTTGCCTTAAAGCAGCACCCGGCTATTAACTCCGCTTTCCAGGGCGATAAGATCCGCACAAATGAGCATGTTCATATTGGCGTTGCTGTAGCGGTTGACGAAGGCTTGCTGGTTCCGGTTATCAAATTTGCTGATGGCAAATCATTAACCCATATCTCTTTAGAGGTTAAGGATCTGGCAGGTAAATCAAAAAGCAAAAAACTGCAGCCTGCCGAAATGGAAGGCTCAACATTTACCATATCTAACTTAGGTATGTTTGGTGTTGACGAGTTTACAGCTATCATTAATACACCTAACGCGTGTATCCTTGCTGTAAGCGGTATACAGGCGGTACCGGTTGTTAAAAATGGCGCGGTGGTACCGGGCAATGTGATGAAAGTTACCCTAAGCAGCGATCACCGCGTGGTTGACGGTGCTTTGGCGGCAGCATTCCTGCAAACGTTAAAATCGTTGTTAGAAGAGCCGGTTAGACTGCTGATATAATTTCGGATTTCGGATTTAAAATATAGAAGCGATGGGTTTAGGCCTGTCGCTTTTTTTATATGTTAATTACGACAATTTCCTTTAACTGAAAATGTCATTCTGTATAAACGGTATTTGTCATCTCGAACGCAGTGAGAGATCTATACACAAGCCCGTCCTGTGGCTCAACGCGTGTATGGATTTCTCGCTATCGCTCGAAATGACAACTTATTAAGACATGCCATGCCCGCCATGGGCATAAACTTACCAGGCAATTTTTATCTTTACCCTGATGGAAATACACGACGATAAAGTTTTCAACGGTCAAAGCTTCGCGGGGCAAACTACACGTGGCGGCGAGTTCAATAACTGCACTTTTAAAAAATGCGACCTTAAGGAAAGCGAGTTTGCACAGGCGAAATTTATTGATTGTGTTTTTGAGGATTGCGACCTGTCAATGATGAAGTGGGACCGCTCAACGCTTAACAATGCTGTATTTAAGAGGTGTAAAATACTGGGTGTAAACTTTAGCCAATGTGCCGATTTTTTGTTCGCGGTTGAATTTGATGCCTGCATTTTAGATTACTCGTCGTTTATGGGCAAAAAGATGCTGAAGACAAAATTTGTGAAATGTTCACTAAAAGAAACCACCTTTACACAAGCGGATCTGTGCGGTTCTGTATTTGATGAATGCAATTTGCTGGATACTGTTTTCAGGCAAACCAACCTCACTTCGGTTAACTTCAGCACCGCCTACAATTTCATAATCGAGCCTGAATTGAACACCTTAAACAAAGCTATTTTTGCTACCCACAGTTTGCCGGGATTGCTGCATAAGTATAATTTGAAGATTGTCTAACCCATTTTTGAACGCGCTGCCCTCATTTCATAAATCCCCCAAAAACAGTTAGTTTTGTTAATCCGTGAAGTTTTTTACCAAACCAGTTAGGCCTGATGATGCAGATGATAATGAACTGCTAAACCGATATCGCGAAAGCGGCGATCTGGCTGTGTTAGGTAGGTTGTATCAAAAATATATGCAGCTTGTTTATGGGGTTTGTTTAAAATACCTGCAGGACGAAGAACCATCAAAAGATGCAGTAATGGCAATTTTTGAAGAGCTGGTAACCAAGGTAAAACAGCATGATGTGAAGCAGTTCAGGAGCTGGTTATATGTGTTGGCACGTAACCATTGTTTAATGCAATTACGCTCCGGCAAAAAAATGGAAACAGTTGGTTTGGATGACTTTATGGAATTTAACCCTGTTTTGCATCCTGAAGATAACAACAGGGAAGAAGCGCTTACCGCTTTAGAAAAATGCATGGATAAATTAATACCCGCGCAAAAACAAAGCGTTGATCTGTTTTATTTAAAAGAGAAATGCTATAAAGAAATAGCCGACTTAACCGGTTTTACACTTAACGAGGTTAAAAGCTATATACAAAACGGTAAACGCAACCTTAAAATTTGTTTAGAGAGAAGCAGTGGATAGCAGGAACGCCGACATATTGCAAATTAAAAAGTACCTGGAAGGGAAGCTGGATACGCGTGCGATGTACGAGCTGGAACGCCGTGCGTTGGATGATCCCTTTTTGATGGATGCGATGGAAGGTTATGAAACTGCCGGGAACCAGAATAAGGCTTCTGCTGAACTGGCTGCTGCTTTGCAGCATCGTTTGCAAAAGCCAAAAGGGCGTATCATTTCTTTAAGTACGCTGGCAATGGCAGCTTCGGTTGTAGCGGTGCTTACTGTTGGCGGCTGGTGGATTTTTTCGCGCCCGGCAATAAATAAGGCTCAGATTGCGGCGCATGTAGAAACTGATCATACCTCGGTTACTCCATCTCCGCTTGTTAATGAACCGCAGATCGTCATCAATAAAGATTCCCTTTTAGCTTCGAATAACAGACCAAAAGTGATATTAAGATCGCCGGTAACATCACTGCAACGTACCTATTATAACAAATCGGAAGGAAACGCCTACGATGTGCCGGTAACATCCGACGAAACAGCTGAAATTGCTTCATCTGGTGCACGGGATAATAACCTGTTTGAAGACGCTCAGGCGCCTGTAAGTGCCCGCGCAAGGAAAGACTCGGTGCCGTTTAACGAAATGGTTGTGATGGGCTATGCTAAGCAACGTAGCAAAGCGCAAACTGATGTTTTAAAAGAGCAAACAATTGCGGCAGCAAAAGCTGCTCCTTCTACAGTTGTATTGGCCACCATAAAGGGGAAAGTGTTAAGCGAGGACGGCCAGCCGTTGCCCGGTGTTGCTGTTAGGGCGGGGAACAATGCCAGCTCTACGTTTACCGATAAAGATGGCGCGTATACACTAAATATTGACAGCCTTAATACAAATATTAGCTACAATTATATAGGTTACCGTGCGCGGACTGTAGACGCTAAAGATGCGCCGGCTAAAGTGATGCTTGAGCCGGAACAGATGATGTTAAACGAAGTGGTGATAGCCAGGCCGGATGGAACACAGCCGGATGCACAGCCTAAATACGGCTGGGAGAATTTTCAAAAATATCTGAATGCCAATTCAGTGCTGCCTAACGGCAAAACCGCAAGCTCGCGGGTAAGCTTTACCGTTCATAAGGACGGGACGCTAAGTAATTTCGAGATCAATAAAGCGGATAATGATATTGCGGGGCAAAAAGCTATCCAGCTGATCAAAAACGGTCCTGAATGGGTGGGAAGCCCGAAGGGACAACCAAAGAAAATAACCGTAACGGTAAAATTCCACAAACCCGAAAAATAGTAGATTACATTGTCCGCTTGTTCCTGTCGGCGTAGCCAAATACTTTTTGCAGTAGCGGCGTTGTTCGGAAACCAATGTTTTGGCGTATTTTAAGTTCTTCCTGCGCTATTTGGTAAAACACCCCCTCAACGGCTTTTTGCGTAACATATTCGCCTATATCCGGGTTCAGTTTAGTCACCAGCGGTATTTTATTATAAGCGGTCACCGCATCCGTATAATAACGGGTAGCGCCTACCTTGCTCAAACTTGTTTGTATAACCGGCTTAAATTGATTCACCAATTCAGTAGTGGTGGTACGTTTAAAATATTGCGTAAGATCGGAAGAGCGTCGTGTAGGGAAAGAGTGTAGATCTCGGTGGT
>CAMLFI010000084.1 GCA_946479225.1 uncultured Mucilaginibacter sp.
ATCCATGTCAGCAGAGTAAGTAAACTCAGGGAAATTATTAGCGTTGATGTTATTGTTCAACTCATAAATTATTTCTCCCAACGCTCCCGCTGCAAAAGGTGCGTATTTTTTACTTATCACTATACGTGTGGTTCCGTTGTTAAAAGCTTCCGGATACTGGTAAAAGCTAAGGTCGCTGGTGATAAATGGATTTTTTGATTCTAAATACGATTTATCTACATCAACCTCGGCAAAGAATCCGTTAAAGGCATTTTGACAGTTACCGCCGCCGGAGTAAAAACGAAATTCGGTTACCAGGGTGTTGTATTTATGATGCTGGTAACGGTTTATCGTTATGGCAGTGTTTAGTTTCCCTGTACCATCCAATTTGTCTGATTGGATAAGCATACCGTTAAGGTATATATTAAGGTAACCTCTGTCACCTGTAGCCAGGCTGCTGTAGTTACCTATAACGCGTATCTCAACTTCCTTTGGTGTAAAACTGAAGTCGCTGTTTTTAAAGTTGTAAACACTTTTTAGGCTCCCTACACCTGACATGAAGTTGGTAGTTGCGCCAATTTGCCTGAAACTTAGTTTAGAACGATTTTCATCAATTGTTTTAAAGAAGGTATTTTCTGCTTTATTTATTACCAGGTAATCTCCAAAGGTCGAATTCAAAATGTTTATGTTACCCAAAGCGGTTATGGTCTTCTCATAGCCGGTATCGTCTGCCCCGGTTACAAATAATATTTCTGAAGGAACCAGGCTTTTGCCGAGCGACTTAACCGGTACCAGTTCATTTCCGGTTCTCATAAGGCGAACTATCGTATCGGTAACGCTTACCACCGCTTTGTGCAGATAAAACAGTCCCTCCCCTTTTTGTGGTGTTACTTTAATCCGTCCACGTAGATCGGCAGATAAATGTGCCATATCGCCCACAGCGACATAATTTTTTACGCTATCTGGCAGCATTCCTTGTGCATAAACCTCAATGTTGCGCACATCCGCCTTTTTTAGGCGTGAATATGCCCATGCTACAGCTTTCAGATCATGCAGGCTGGGGTTTTTAGGATAAACAATGGCGCGCATGCTTTCAAAACTATTGGCGATATTTACGTTCGCAAAAAAGTTAGAATTGCTTTTTACCAGTGACAAGTAGGAATACGCTTTCACCTTTAACCACATTGCCGGGTTATCAAGATCCTTACACTTCTCATCAGACACGGCAAGTAACGTTCTGATCTGTATTTTAAGGTACTTGTCGCCAGAAATATCCTCGCGGTGTAAATCAAGCACCAACTCCTGTATAGTATTTTTCGTTAGGCGGGCGCTGTATGCCGGCTTATCATTAATAAGCACGTTTACGAATGATTTATCGCGGATTAGTGCCTGCGATGATTCAAAGTATAACACCAGTTTACTGCCATTAATTTCAATAAGCGGATCAATTTTAAGGAAATAAGCGGTGCTTCCACTAGGGCCCGTTATCGCTTCATCATCATGCCCCATGGCTTTAAATGAAACTATTTTTTGAGCGAAAGTAGCTGTGCTCAGTAAAAATAAAAAAGCTAACAAGCTTAAAAATTTGTTCATCGGATGCGGTATGGTTAGTTTATTACGTTAAATTCAACTCTAAAATAGTTACCGTTTTCGTCGCTGCGGTAAAACAGCTCGCCGCCCATTTCCTGTGTTATTAATTTGGCAATGGAAAGGCCTAAGCCCAGGCGGCTTTCCTGGCTGGCCGAAGCATCGTTAAGTGCTTTTAGTTTATTAAACATCATCTCAAGCTCTTCCTGTCCTATAGCTATTCCCTCGTCAATTATCTCAAAGACAAAGCGTTGGCGCTTAAGGCTTGTAACAACCTGGATGTTATTGTTGGTTTGCGAAAATTTAATGGCATTTGATAACAGGTTTTGAAATATCTGCCCGGCAAACACCTTATCAAGTTTAACATTAAGTGGTAGCTTCAAAACCTGGTCAACTAAATGAATGTTTTTCATTTGAGCCGTTTCAACTAAACCTCTGAAAATGCGGCGCACTTCAATATTTATATCAAATATTTCCATGTTAAACTTCATCTCCGGCGATTCGATTTCTCTAACGTCCATCAGCTTATTAAGCATATACTGCATTTTCTCTGCTGATTCGGTAATGTAACCCAAAAATTCTTTTTGGTCCGGACTCAACCTTTCGGCCTCATCCTTAATCATATTAGCGCTCATTGTAATTGAGCCGATGAGATTTTTTAGATCATGCCCCGCTATATTTATAAAGCTATTTTTCTGCTCATCCATTTTAAGCAGTCTCGCATACTGATTATCTATAATGCGATTTTTTTCAATAATTTCCTGATTTTGGACCTTTAACTGACTGTTAGATTTTTCGATCAACAACTGTTGCCTGGCTTCGCGTTCCAACACTTTAAAGCGGGCACCGGGTATAAGGCAGGAAACCGACGCAACAATAAAAAAGAACTGCCCGCCGTTGTTAATAAACTGCTCGGCCGAATCTGGGTTAATGGTGTTAAAAAATACAGACAGCAATACAAGCGCCGCAAGTGATTGAATTATAGAATGAACCGGTTCCCAAAAAACCTGGATATTAAAAAACAAAATAACTGCAGAGTAAATAAGAAAATAAACCTTATAACTCTCGGTAGGTACCAGGTTACAAAAAATTGAAGAGGTACATGAGATTACAAAAAAACTGGCGTGAAGTAATATGCGGTAATTGTATTTATTACTTTTTACATAAGAATATAATCCTAAAATAATAAGCACTGTAATTATACGCACTATAAAGAACTGCACCCAAAGCTCGCCGCCATAAATAAAATCAACTATAAATACCAGCGGATATAAAAAAATAAGGGTCCAAATAATATTATTAGTTTGGTACCAGGCTTTCTTTAAAACTTCTTTAGAAAATTCTTCTTTTGTAATTTGAACAAACATTATTAGTTTTTAAATTATAAAAAGATTACGGTTGCTGTTATTAAATGAAAATACCTCAATGAAAAAAATATTTTCAGTACTATTCTTATTAGCCCTGTTTGCCAAATCACCTACTTCAGCGCAAGCATTAGCAAAAAATAAACCAAGTGTTTCAACAACGCGGGCTATGGCGTTTAAAAGGGCTAAAAGTTTGGATAATGGCATAAGTTTTTCGTGGCTTGAGCAAAGCTGGAATAAAGATATATTAAAAGAGCAGATAATAGGCGAAAGCGACTTTATATTATTAAAACAACTTGGTTTTAAAAGTGTACGGTTACCTATTGCCTTTCGCTTTTTTGAAGACCAAAAAACACCGCTTGACGATGTATTAATACAGGTTGACCGCGTGCTTGATCTGTGTAATAAATATGGTTTAAAATTAGTAATTGATTACCATCACGGCCAGCTGGATGATAACAATTACTTAACAGAAACAGCGAAAATAGTTAACACGTGGCTTATTTTAACTAAAAGGTATAAAGGTGTAAGCGCCGACAATTTGCTATTTGAAATATATAATGAGCCCCTTCCGATGAATCCGCAGATATGGAAAGATGCGGCCTATAATATCACTACAGCAATACGTAAAATTGATACCAAAAGAACGCTTATTGTAGGCGCATCTAACTATAATAGCATATATGAATTAAGCCGTTTTGTGCGCCTTAGCGATGAGAATATTATCTATACTTTTCATTTTTATGAACCTTTTTTATTTACGCACCAAGGTGCTGAGTGGGTGGGCGACCAGATGGCAACTACTGGGGTACGATTTCCTTATAGTGCGGAAAATTTTCCTGCACTTAACTCTAAAGCAAAAGACACCTGGGGCGAGACCAACTATAACCAATACAAGTTTGATGGTACAGAACAAGCGCTTTTTGACAAGCTTACTATTATTAAAAAATGGGGCGATAAATATCGCGTACCTATTTTATGCGGCGAATATGGTGCATATAATAAAGCTGACCTTGACAGTAGGTGTCGTTATATAAAGGCAATGCGTAAAACCCTTAAAACATTAAATATCCCCGGGATGTTATGGGACTATAACGGAACATTTTCTATTTTTACAGATAAACCGTCAATAGAAACTTTGCCCGACTGTATGAAAGAAACCATAGGCTACGCCGGTAAAAATTGATAACTACTGAACATTTAAATCATTACCTTTGCACGTTAATAAATAACTATGAGATTTTTTGAAGAAAAAAGGCGGGAAGTGATGGGGCATATTGAGCAATTCATGCTTGAAAAAATGCACGATTATCTAAAGCCGATTGACACTATCTGGCAGCCAACAGATTTTTTGCCCGATTCTACAAAAGATACATTTTTTGATGAAATAAAAGAGATGCGCGAAAGCGCCAAAGGCCTATCATACGATTTAATGGCGGTGCTTATTGGCGATACCATTACCGAAGAAGCATTGCCTACTTATGAATCATGGTTAACCATGGTTGAAGGTGTATCAGACAACGAAGAAGGTGGCTGGATGAAATGGACACGCCACTGGACAGCCGAAGAAAACCGCCACGGCGATCTGCTGAATAAATATCTTTACCTAACCGGTCGTGTTAATATGCGGGCCATGGAGGTATCAACACAATACTTAATTGCCGATGGTTTTGACATTGGCACGGGGCACGATCCGTACCGCAACTTTATATACACTTCGTTCCAGGAGCTGGCAACTAATGTATCACATCGCCGTGTGGCATCACAGGCTAAAAAAGACGGCGACGCATTATTATCAAAAATGTGTGGCGTTATAGCCTCAGATGAGGCCCGCCACGCTAAAGCATACATATACTTTATAAAACGAATTTTTGAAGTTGATGCCAACGAAGCTATGCTTGCTTTTGAGGATATGATGCGCAAAAAAATTGTAATGCCTGCGCATTTTCTGCGCGAAGTTGGTTTGAAAATTGGCCAAACCTTCGGTCATTTTACCGATGCGGCCCAACGCCTGGGTATTTATACCGCTATTGACTATGTTGATATTTTAAAGGAGCTGATAGACGAGTGGCAAATTGAAAAGATTACCGGCCTGAATGAGCAAGGCGAAAAAGCCCGCGATTATGTTCTGGCTTTGCCTAACCGTTTACTGCGCGTTGCAGAGCGTATGAAAAACCCAATGCTGGATTACAAGTTTAGCTGGATATACGGGTAGAAACGTTTTTTAAATAACGAAAAGCCTCTTTTTAGAAATAGAAAGAGGCTTTATTTTTCCGTTTGATTAGCTGAAACGTAAAGTACTGGTGCTTGACTAACCTTCCTGCACTAAGTCCGTGCCGCGAATATCATCCGTCAGATCTTCAAATAAAGAATTAAGGATCGACTCAATAGCAAGCGAATTTACATCATCTACATAATGTTCATTGCGGGTTATCCATAATTCGCTACCGTTAACCGCTATCTGGAACAAAGCCCCCTCATACAATTCGGGCATCGCTATATTCACAGCGTCATCGGCTTTAAATATTTGCAATACATTGTCTACCCGCCGCTGTTCTTTAAACAAAGGGTTTAGCTTTTGCTGTAAATGGCTCAACAACTCATCGGTTGTAACGCGTTGATGTAGGGTGATAACTTTCATATTTATGGTACAAGCAAAAGCTATAATTGTTTAAGTTTGCTTTAAACACACGCTAATATGAATTACAAATTATTGGGTCGATCCGGCCTTAAAGTATCTGAATTGTGCCTGGGCACCATGGGCTTTGGTACCGAGGCCGGCTGGGGCGCTGATAAAGAAACCAGTTTCGCTATTATGGATGCTTTCGCTAATGCCGGCGGTAATTTTTTAGATGCAGCTAACGTATACAAGTTGGGTACCAGCGAAAAGATAATTGGTGAGTACATGAGCAATCACAACCGCGATTACTTTGTTTTGGCCACTAAATATTCTTTAAAGGATAACGTCACCAACCCCAACGCATCAGGCAATAACCGTAAAAACATGATGCGTAGCGTGGAGGAAAGTTTAAAAAGATTAAAAACCGACTTTATAGATGTGATGTACCTGCACATATGGGACGACCTTACTCCAATTGATGAAGTTTTGCGCGGTTTGGATGATCTGATACGTCAGGGCAAGGTAAACTATGCGGCTATAAGCGATACCCCCGCCTGGATGGTAGCCAAAGGCAATACCATGGCCGAACTAATGGGCTGGAGCCAGTTTATAGCCTTGCAGGTAGAATACAGCTTATTACAACGCACACCAGAGCGGGAATTGATACCCATGGCCAAACACTTCGGCATGACGGTTACGCCCTGGGCACCGCTTGGCGGGGGTGTACTAAGTGGCAAATACCTACGCGGCGAGCAAGGACGTGTTAAAGCCGAAAGTAATCGCCGTAGTGATAGGGCCATTAGCATAACAGAGGTCGTGGTTGAAATTGCTGATGAGCTGGGCGTACCGGCCAGTCATGTGGCTTTGCAATGGACGATGAGCCAAGGATTTTCGTCTATTCCCATTGCCGGTGCAACCAAGGTTAGTCAGTTGGAAGAAAACATGAAAGCCGTTGATGTAAAACTAAGTGCAGAGCAACTGCAAAAACTGGATGAGGTAAGTAAAATCGACCTGGGCTTTCCGGGAGAATTTTTCAGGGAAGCAGCTGTTAAAGAAAATGTTTACGGTGGTTTTTATGATAGAATAAAGAAGAGAATATAAAACCCGATAAGTCATGCTGAACTTGTTTCAGCATCTCACCAAGCATTCCGGCTTTGCATGTGGGGTGCCGAAACAAGTTCGGCATGACTGGCTATCTAATTATTCCGTCACCACAGCAAACTCAAATGCCAGCGGCTCAAAATGGCGGATCAGCTCTTCAATAAAACCCTGGCCCCAGCGAACGTACATCAGTCCGAAATTTTCGGTGCGTTCCTGTAAGCTTCCGTTGGGGAAAAGCTCCTCCTTTATCTGGTCTATCTGCGCCAGCCGGGTTTCGTAATTGTGTTTTTCGGCTTTAACCAGTTTTTTTTCCAGGTTATCCATTGCCTTTTTTAAGCGCGCCTGTACAGCTTCGGCAGAGGGTACGAGCGTTGGGTCAATACGTTTGGCATTAGCCTTTATCTGCTCAAAAACGGCCTGCATCTGCTGCCATTCCTGTTGAATGGACAAGTTGTTTTCACTATGCTGTTTAACCCAATTGGTCTTTATGGCGTCGGCAGGCTTAAACAGATCAGCTGTTTGCAGCTCCATCCGTTTTATCTTCCCTGCTGATTCCTTGCGCACCACCAAAGCCGAGTTACGTAATATCAGTATAGGGAAATCAACCTGATAAAAATCAAAATTAGCTTTCAGTTCCAGCCAGTAAACCACCTCGGCACCGCCCCCAACATAGGCTACATTAGGCAAAATGCACTCCTGATAAAGCGGGCGCATCACCACATTCGGACTAAAACGTTCAGGGTGCTTAATTATCTGTTTTTTTAATTCTTCTTCACTAAAACGTATTTCGGTATCCAGCACTTTATAAACGCCATCCTCAAACACCAAACGTTCGCGCAACGTGCCGCCCTTCATGTAAAAAAAGTTGATCTCGCGTGGGTTTACCTGGATGTGTACACCCAGTTCGTGCAGTTTTTGGTTGGTGTCGCTTATGTTTTTAAAGCTGTTTTGCTCAATAATATCCTGCTCAATAATTGGCGCAAACTGCTTTTTAAGGCGTGCATTATCCGCATCAATAATTACCAGTCCGTATTTACCAAACAGGGCGTTCACCATGTAGCGGGTAGCATCGGCCAATTTATCAAAGCGGGTGTATGCGGTCTCCACTATTTCGGCCAGTTCGGGCGCGTAGTGCTCCATACCTAAAACACCTTTGTACTGGTTAAGGGCCTGGCGCATGGTTTCGGGGTTAATGCGCCCGGTAGCGCCCGAAGCTTCCAGCCACCAATGCACTTTTTTGCCGCCAATGTAGGTATAACTTATCTCGGCAAAGTCGTGATCTTCTGAGGCCATCCAGTAAACAGGCACAAATTCCTTATCGGGATGCTTTTCCTTTAACTGTTGCGCCAGTTTTATAGCGGTAACTATCTTATAAATAAAATAAAGCGGACCAGCAAAAATGTTCAATTGATGCCCGGTAGTAATGGTATAGGAGTTGGCCTGCTTAAGCTTTTCTATATTTTGCTGAACAGCGTCGGGAATTGAAAAAGAAGGATCCCAAATGCGGGCGTATTTGGTAATTATCTGGTATTGCTGAGTTAAAACACCAGCAAGTACTTCTCTGTCGGCAATAACTTTTTTGCTTTTAAGGAGCTCGGCAAAACCTTCAAAATCGGGACGGTTACCATAAAAAGGCTCTAGTTCAGGTTTACCCTCCAGGTAATCGGTTAAGCCCGAAGAGAAAAATCCGGTGTCTTTATAGCTTATACAGGTAACGTCCATTGATTTCGGAATTCGGATGTTTGATTTCGGATTTTATTCCGATGCCCAATTTAGATTTTAAAATGCTAAAAAAGCAATAGCTACCCTAAATCCTAATTATTTTACAATGTGTCCATAAAGGTCAAAGTCTTCGGCTGAGTCTATTTTCACCTGCACAAAACTGCCGATTGTAGCGTAATCTATAGCGGAATTGATCAAAACTTCGTTATCTACCTCAGGCGAATCAAACTCTGTACGGCCAACGAAATAGCCACCATCTTTTTTATCAATTAGCACCTTGTAGGTATTACCTATCTTCTCCTGGTTCTTATCAAATGATATCCCTTGCTGTATTTCCATAATGGCATCGGCGCGTTCCTGTTTAACTTCATCAGGCACATCGTCAACTAAATTATGGGCGTGGGTCTTTTCTTCGTGCGAGTAAGTAAAGCAGCCCAG
>CAMLFI010000085.1 GCA_946479225.1 uncultured Mucilaginibacter sp.
CGCGGTCCATATTGGTTTTACCTGTATAAAAATAGTCGATATTAAACCCATCAAATATTAAACGCACCTCTTTGTTATTGATCGAATACAAACCGGGGCCCCAAACAAAAAAGCCCTTAACCTTTTTTACCAACAACTCCTCCAGCGTCATTTTATCTGCTTTTACCAATTCCTCTTCATCAATTATCTGATCTGCCTCGCCGGGTCCATTCAAATTTTTTGAGCCGGGTATAATTTTTTTAGCCTTAATGTTCGCTTCTTTAAGCACGTTTCCTTCGCCTCCGTAGTTAGACAACGCCCTTTCTTCAGCTATTCTTGATCTCGAATTATTAAGTACAACGCTGTCGGTGTTCAGGTACCATGGTGTAGTGAAAGGGCTCTGATTGAACGCGGGTGGATTAAACTCAGTCATGTCAATCTTTACGTTCATTTCCTTTCCCTTCTTGTTCCGCGCCTGTAATTTGAATATGGCCGTATCAACAGGGAATAAGCCTTTAAAAGTAAAGCGCCCTATGTTATCTGTTAATGTATCTTTAAAAGTAAGCGGATGGTTGGCCACCAATACCACGTTTGATTTTTCAATCAGGCTGCCAAATGCTGTTGTTACTCTGCCGGTAACAACAAACTCCTTTTCGGGTTTGTAAGCGTACGGTAATTTAGGATGAAAAACCTCCTGCCAGTTGTACCCCACCCAGCCCTGTGTAAGCAACAGATTATCAAGATCGGTTTCTTTATTTGCAGTAAAATAATATCCCTGGCTCTCTATGTCACCTTTCAGATCAGACGTAAGCAACAGATTATTCAGGATATTGCTGCCCAGGCTATCTGGCTTAACCTGACTGTTATCGGTAACAGCTATAGAGAAATTGCCTTGTACCGGGCTGCCGTCCTGATCTTTTACTGTGATATTCAATGCTATGCTATCTCTTGTGGTGTAAGTCGCCTTATTTGTATTAACGTTGATATTTAAGTTATCATGATTATCAATAAAAACGATCCGCTCATTAAGCGGCTGATAATTGTTAAACAGTGTAAAGCGAGCTACTCCGGTAGGAAAGAGTTTTTTGTCGACAGAGATTTTTATGCTTTTATCTACATTCATCGTTTTGGCAAAGCAAACCAGGACATTTGCCTGGGCTACTAAATTGTAAATACCTTTTGCATCAGGCGTAGCGGATACGATTACCTGTATTGAATCCTTGGTTTGTTTAACCGCTAAAGCAGTCCCGATTAATTTAACAGCGGGCAAAGCGTAAGCTTTAACAATACCATCCACCTTTGCTGAATAAATCTCGCCGGCAACAGGCGTAAACTCAAAACTACCCATGCCTGCATAGGCCGAAGTAAAAGCGGCTGCTTGTTTTCCCTTATTATCAACCACTTTACCTGATACAAAAACTCCCTTGCCATCTTCGCCAACGGCTTTGAAACCGATCTTTGATTTAAGGCCTGCTACCAAACTGCCACCTTCGGGCATAAACTGCACATCCGTGTTTTCTTTTCGGTTGATAAGCACAGGGATGTTTAACAATCCGCTACCAGCGGTTGTGGCTTGAATGCTTAATGCCTTTTCTCCTTCGGGTAGGACAAAGTTTACTTTAACAGAACCATCCGCACTTGTTACCACTTTATCCTTCGACAGGTTACGTTTACCATTCATCACCTTCAGTTCCATATCCCTAAAAGCCTGTATCCTGCCATCAAGCAAACTAAACAGTAGCTCGGCCTCTACCTTATTGCCAACCTGCTTAAAATTGGCTTTAACCAAAAGCGGGTTATCTGCGCTTTTCGATATCGTAATGCTTTTCTTGAAAATATAATCCTCGCCAAAGTTGCGCATCCAGTTGGTATAGGCACGCAGCGTATAAGTCCCATTAGGTATCTCCACACTATCCAAGGCAATGTCTCCCCAGGCCATTCCGCTTATTACGGGCACCATTATACGTTTGGCGCTTTTCCCTTGCTCGTTATCCAGTTCAACATAAAGCAAACCTGAGCGAAGGGATGGTGTCAGGTAATCGGCATTCAGTAGATATCCTTTAAAACGCAGAGTATCAACAACGCTATAGTATGGTTTATCTGTCTGCAGGTACAGCTTTTCAATAGGTTTTAGCTCGCGGATGTTAGTTAGTGCCATGGCGTAGTTGTTTAAATAAATAGACTGGCGAGTTTGTGCTTGCGCTGTTAAAGCTTTAAGCATAACCAACAGACATGCTCCGATAAACCAGATTCCTTTCATTTTTTTGTTGCGAACTTATACTTATATTCAGGCATTACCTTTTGGTAATGCCTGATATGTTATGTTACCAATTTGAACAATACCCCCACCCTGAGTAATCACCTGGTGTCTCTTGACAATGAAACAAACTGTTGTCATCACATTGGTCAAAAAATGGGTTGGTGTTATCGTAAACAATACCGCACCAACTATCATTCAGGCAAGCACAATTGCCATGCAAATAACCGCCACTAATTTCTTTTAATTGTTCCTTTGACAGCATGTTCCTGCCATTTAATTCTAATTTTTTCATAATTATAGCTTAATTTCGCCTCTATTATCGGGTTGCGGCTTTCCCTATTCTGTTTTACCGAAGACAGACAACTTATTGTTCGCGAAACAATTTTTTTGTATTATAAAAAATACTTAAGGTCTTTAACTTCATAGGAATACGGAAGCTTGCGCCCGTTAATAAATATCTGAGGTGTTCCGATAGTTTCTGTGCTATTGCACCATAACCTTTGCACCTCCAAATTTTCGTTAGCTCCTAACTCTGCAATAACCGGGTAGTTTTGTGCCCAGATTGTATAATTTTTAAACTTCCGATCGTACCATTCGCTGATTGCGGCTTTTATGGACTGGCTATCATATTCTTTTTTAAGTGCCAGCATATGCGACGAAACATGGGTAATAGTCTCTGCTGTATTGGGAGTAGAAAAAACCAGCTGTAGTTTAATATCCCGTCGTTCATTTATCCATTCATCAAGCGCTTTATGCGTTTCAGCACAATGGCCACAGTATGGATTTGATATTATTGTAATTATTTTTTCTGCTTCTTTATCTCCAATTATTATAGAGTGATCTTCCGAGAGCAACTGATGCTGTTGTTGCTCGTTCATTATTTTTTGAAAAACCATTAAGTTGTATTTGAACGTTCTTAATTGCTTTTTGAGCGTTGTTATAACCTGCAAATTTGATAAAAGTGGTTTAAGGGTTAGCCATATAAACACCGGTATAAAAAAATCCATAATCAGTATTAAAAATGTTTTCGCATCCGGCAGTTCTTTTATTGAGATTAAAAAAGGCCAAAAAGCAAAAAAATCCAACCATAATACAGCTTGTACCGAGCAACATAATATACACCATTGCTTAGCAACGCGCCACTGATAGTAAATAGAATAAACCGTGTAGGGAAGAGCTGTTAAGCTGATTAATGCTAACATTTGCAGCAAATGCATGTTTTTGTTATTAAACAATAACACGATCCAGCTACCCGCAAAATAAAAGAATCCCACCTCGCTCCAACTGATCCAGTCATTAATACTTGCAGCCCTTGAAGAAAGAATTGCATTGCAGTTTCTCGTGCTATCGTCTCCGCACAGTTTCTTTACAACGGAACTATTCGCATTTACACTTTGCATGAGTAAAACTATCGTAACCCCCAGTCCTGCTGATTTAAATATTGAAAGAAGTATAATACGTGAATCTATACCTTTCAAAAAAGATGAAAAACCAAATAAAAAGGCAATAAAAATTAGAGCTATTCCCGCAATGCCTGTAAATACACTCCATTTATTAAAAACTTCTACCCATTTCTTTTTACGATAACCTGCTTCTCCACTGTTGTTGCTTTTCTCAGCAATTAATATCGTACCTCCGTACAAATCCTTAAATAAGCCGGCAGTTAGTTTTTGATTTTCCTTTTTTTCATTGGATGTTATCACATATTCCTCAGTTATGTGATTCACCAAAACAAAGCTGTCACGTATAAAGGATGCTATAAATGGGGTTGGCACATCATCAGTTATTAACTGTTCAAACGTAAGTTGATATGCTGCGTTAGGCACATTCCAGTTGTCTAAAACGTCACTAATACCAAGCAAGCTTGCATACAAAGGATGAATTTGCAATTCCTGATCAATAGCGGAAGCCGTAATCGGAATATTTAATTCCTTTAAATAGTGGGTTAGCACCCACTGTGTATTGTCAATTTCCATAAGGTAGGTTAAACGTTTGTTTAATTGGTAAATCTAAGTTAATCAAACGTTTAGCTTCTCCAACTACATTTTTGAAAAACAGACGAATTGGTCAGTATTTATATCCTGGATAAAAAGGCAACGTTGTAAAAAAAAAAGCGACAGGCTATTAACCTATCGCTTTTAAACATATCTTATTTAACTTTTTATCCTAATTCAAAAGGTAACTTACGATACCTTTTGCCTGTAGCGGCAAAAATAGCGTTACCAACGGCAGGCGCTATCGGTGGTAAGCCGGGTTCGCCTAAACCTGTTGGTGGATCTTCTGATGGGACAAATTTTACTATTACCTCTATAGGCGCATCCTTCATGCGCATAAAGCGGTAAGTGTGGAAGTTGGTTTGTTCTACAGCTCCTTTATCAAAAGTAACCTTGCTAAATAACGCGTGACTTAAACCATCAACAATTGCACCTTCTACCTGGTTTTCGGCACCGCTTTGGTTAACTACACGACCGCAGTTAATAGCACTGTAAACTTTTGTTACGCGCAGTTGGCCATTGGGCATTTTGGTTACTTCGGCAACATGTGCCGCGTAGGTAGAAAACGAGTAATGCGAAGCAAAGCCTTGAAAAACATTAGGTTTTTTAGTTTTGCCCCAACCGCTCATTTGCACCACAAGATCAATTACACTCTTGTATTTAACCGGATCATAGCTTAGCGCACGCCCTACAGGTTGGGCTTTTCCCTTCTCTATAAGTTCCAGGCGCAGCGCTACCGGATCTTTCTTCATCTGATGGGCCAGCTCATCAATAAAGCTTTCATCAGCAAAAGCTACAGAGTTGGCTGTTGGCGCACGCCATGCGCCGGTTTGTATATTGGTAGGCAAATTTTGATTATCTACTCTAAAATTGTTGATGCTGGCTGCCGGAAACGCATTAGCCGCTGCTGCTCCGCCACCGCTTAACACAGCTGCATTTAAATGCCATGCAGCAATTTCATTATTCGGGCCAATGGCCGCGCGATATTTAAACATAGATGCCGGGCGGTAAAAGTCTCCCTGCATATCATCCTCACGCATCCAAAGCATTTGTACAGGCACTTTAGCTGCTTGCGATATCAGTGCTGCCTCAACACCATTATCAGGTTTTAACTTTCTGCCGAAACCTCCGCCCTGCCTCGGCATTGCCAAAGTAACATTGGCTTCGGGAATACCTAATGCACGTGCAACTTCTGTACGCAAACTGCCGGGTACTTGAGTTGGACCATATAGTTCCGCTTTATCGCCTTTTACATCCGCAAAAAAGTTAAGCGGCTCCATATTAGCATGCGACAATGCCGGCGTTTCATAAACCGCTTCAATAATTTTATTGCTGCTGTCTTTTAAGGCAGCTTCTACATCGCCATCGTTACGCGCGGCGCGTTCAGGCGTTTTGCTTAACAATTCCGCAAATGCCGCGTTATGCTCAGTAGTGCTTTCTAACTTGCTTTTATCTTCCCACTCCACCTTAAGTGCCATCTTGCCCTTTTTAGCTGCCCATGTAGAAGTAGCTAATACAGCAACCACGTTACCTGCTTTTACCACATTTTTTACACCGGTAACCTTACGCGCTTCGGTATCATCAAAAGATTTTAACGCTTTACCAAATGCAGGCGGGCGGGCCACAGCTGCAAACAGCATACCCTCACGGCGGGTATCAATACCGTATAAGGGCTGACCGGTTACTATTTTATGGTTATCAATATTCGCTACACGTGTACCAATGATCTTGAAGTCCTTCGGATCTTTAAGCTTAACATCAGTAGGAACAGGCAATAAAGCAGCTTTAGCGGCCAAATCGCCATAAGATAATTTACGCTTGCTTGGTTTATGAATTACCGTAGCATTCTCTGCGTAACACTCTTCGGCAGGTACGCCCCATTGTTGAGCGGCTGCCGTAACCAGCATTGTTTTCGCTGTAGCTCCGGCGGTGCGAATAGGCATATACCGGGTTCTCACCGCGCCACTGCCACCAGCAATTTGCGAGCCGTATTTCTTTTGGTCAAGCGGAGCCATTTCAACTTCCACATCATCCCATTTAACTTCAAGCTCTTCTGCAAGGATCATAGGTAGCGCGGTTTTAACGCCCTGCCCTATCTCCGGATTAGGCGACATCAACGTTACCACACCCTTTGAACTGATAGAAACATAGGCATTCGGCGCGAAAACTGCATCAGCAGCATTGCCCAAAGCCGAATCGGCTATCATATTAAAGCCAACCAGCATACCGCCACCGGCTATTGACGTGATCTTTAAAAAGTTCCGTCTTGATGTTGATTGATCTATCATTTCGCTACCCCTCCTTTCTCTGCTGCCAAATGAATGGCTTTGCGGATGCGGTAATGCGTACCACAACGGCATATATTGTTCATAGCCGCGTCAATATCCGCATCAGTTGGTTTTGGTTTTGTTTTTAATAACGAAGCAGCCGCCATTATCTGGCCCGCCTGGCAATAACCGCACTGCGCAACATCAATTTCTTCCCATGCTTTTTGTAAAGGATGGTTGCCATCCGGGCTAAGTCCCTCTATAGTGGTTATCTTATTTTTGCCCACCGATGCCACCTGTAACTGGCATGAGCGTGTTGCAGTTCCATTAACATGAATGGTACAGGCGCCGCATTGTGCAATACCGCAACCAAACTTAGTGCCTACTAAGTTTAAATGATCACGCAATACCCATAACATCGGGGTATCCGGATCAGCTTCAACGGTCATGGTCTTGCCGTTGACAGAAAGGTTATAACTGGCCATATCATTAAGTTTATTCCCAAATATAAAAATTTACGGTCTTAGTTATCAAGAACTATCCGTTTTCGTAACTAAAATGCTACGATTAATGGGCCGCCCTGCTATCTAATAAATAAGTTAGTTTAAAATACTGATATTGAGTATAAATACCATTGTTTCAGCAATTAAAATCAGGCTCAAATGCTAGTGCCTGTTGCTTTTTTTAAGTGTTAAAAACACATGTAAAGATTTATATTTGTTTTACAGACTATAAACCAAAAAGACTCCTATAAAACAGCCAATAACAATGAAGAAGAATCGTTTGATAGCGCTTTCCGCATGTGCGTTAACATTACCCGTTGGATTACTAATAATGGCCATGACCGGGCCAAAAAATGCCATACCGCAGCGGCCCGAAGGAACTTGTGATATTTATGCTAAAGGGGGCACTCCTTGCGTTACAGCGCATAGCACTACCCGTGCCTTATACAAAAGCTACAACGGCCCGCTTTACCGGGTTATGCGCGAAAGCGACAAACAGATATTAGATATAGGCGTAGTTAAACCGAGCGAAGGTGATGCCGGCGGATACGCCAACGCTGCGGCGCAGGACGCTTTTTGCGCCAATTCACTTTGCCGTATCACAACGGTATATGATCAATCGGGCAAAAAAAATCATCTTACCGAGGCCCCTCCGGGAACGTTTAAAGGACCTGAAAAAGGCGCCTATGATGCTTTACCAATAGCCGACATGGCGCCGGTAACCATCAGCGGGCATAAAGCTTATGGTGTTTTTATAATGCCGGGAATGGGTTTACGTAACAACAACGCCCGCGACCTTGCTATAAACGATGAGCCTGAAGGTATTTACTACGTTGTAAATGGTAAGCACTACGACAGCGGCTGCTGTTTTGATTATGGCAACTCATCAACAAACAGCCGGGCTGTAGGCACGGGTACCATGGAAACCACTTATTATGGCACATCAACCGCATGGGGAAGTGGTAATGGCGCCGGTCCCTGGATAATGGTTGATATGGAGGCCGGTTTATTCTCTGGCTTTAACGCAAAAAAGAATGACGTACCGAGCATTGATTCATGGCGGTTTGTAAGCGCCTTTACCGATGGTGGCGGCGGTAATAAATGGGACCTACGCGGCGGCAACGCGCAGGAAGGTAAGTTAACAACTTACTATGATGGCGTTCGCCCCGGAACACCGGGCAGCGCTGCCTATTATCCAATGCACAGAAAAGGCGGCGTATTATTGGGTAACGGCGGCGATAACGGCGCAGGTTCATCAGGCACATTTTACGAGGGGGTAATGACTGTTGGCTATCCAACATTTGCAACTACGGATGCTGTACAGGCTAATATAGTAGCTGCTAAATATGATGTGGAAAGGCTAAGTGTTTCTCGAATCAAAACTTTCACACCTAAGGCATCGCAGGATGTTACCGTAAAATTTACCAATACTACCGGCGCAACAGCCAATGGCGTAAAGCTAAGCATATTGCCACGTAACGGATGGGCAGCCGTAGTTGACGGAGGCACAGCAGCATCAAAAACATTTACTTACCCTATCCCCGCAGGAGCTGCGGTTAGCGTTACCTTTAAAGTAACCGCGCCGGCCAATACTGAAGGCGGATTTTTAACCGCCAAAGCCGAGTGGAAAGCCGCTAACAAGGCAGTGGTTCAATCAGACATAAGCACACAGCGGGTACGTAACGTTTTACCTGTAAAAATAAACGAGGTGCGTTTTGGTACAGGGAACAACCTTA
>CAMLFI010000086.1 GCA_946479225.1 uncultured Mucilaginibacter sp.
TTTCATAACGGTTCTTCCTTTTTATGTTATCCCTTTAAAGCTTCGTGGTTAGTGGTTGACGGACCTAAACAGGTACCCGTGCAGGTGTTATTTGCCGTTGCAAAAAAACGCTATAAACGCGCTGTAGACCGTAATGTGCTTAAACGCCGCATGCGCGAAGCCTACCGCCTGCATAAGCAGGAATTACTGTACGATTTTTTAACTCAGGCGGATAAATACATTTTACTCTCCATAAGTTACATTGGTAAAGAGATAAACGAGTATAAGCTGATTGAAAAGAAAATGCAAAAGTTGTTTACTCAGCTTTGCGAGGGGATTGCCAAATGAACGCTTTAGCCAACATATTAAAAGCAGGTATAGGTGCAATTTTTGTTTTGCTGATACGGTTTTACCAGTACTTTATATCACCTTTAACGGGGGCCTCATGCCGGTATACGCCAACCTGCTCGCAGTATGGCGTAGAAGCCGTTAAAAAATATGGACCATTTAAGGGCGGATGGTTAACTTTGAAACGCATTGCAAGTTGCAACCCCTGGGGCGGTCATGGGCATGATCCGGTGCCGTAACCTCAACTCAAAAATGATTTTACAAATAGAAACAGCCACAACCGTATGTTCGGTAGCGTTAGCTAACCGCGGGGAAGTTATTGCCTTTAAGGAAATAGACCAGCGCAACATACACGCCGAAGTGATAACTGTTTTTATTGATGAGATACTTAAAGGTGCCGGCGTAAAGTATAGTGATCTGGATGCTGTTGCGGTAAGCAGCGGGCCGGGTTCATACACTGGTTTGCGTATTGGCGTATCAACTGCTAAAGGGTTGTGTTATGCCCTGGATAAACCCTTAATTGCTTTGGAAACATTAGAAGCTATGGCCGGCGGTATTATAGCGCGCGGTGTTGACAGCGATGTATTACTATGCCCAATGATTGATGCCCGCCGTATGGAGGTTTATACTGCCTTATTTGATGCCGCAGGCAACCGCATACTCCCCACCGCTGCCGAAATTATTGATGAGAACAGCTTCGCGGTGCAATTGGCACAAAGCAAAATTCTATTTTTTGGCGATGGCGCCCCCAAATGCCGCGAAACCCTAAGCGGCAATACCAACGCGCTTTTTGTTGACGATTTTACCAATTCGGCGGCGCATTTAACAAAAAAGGCTTATCAAAAACTTCAGGCGGGACAGTTTGAGGATGTTGCCTATTATGAGCCCTTTTACTTAAAAGATTTCCTAGTAACAAAAAAGGCTTAGTAGTTTTTGTCTTTCCCTTTAAATATCTTATTCCACATCCTGCCAAAGAAACCCCTGTCTTCACCATTGGGGATAAAGCTGGCATTCATTGGGTGCTCTATCGGGTTGCCGAATTTAAACGATACTCCCAAAAACACATCGGCACCACTATATTGGTGATCACTACGCCGTACCTGTTCCTGCGTTCCGTTATCCCGAAAAGCTGTGAGTATGCTACGCCCGGTTTGATACAAACGTTCTGTACCTATATAAAACTCGGCGTTTGGTGTTTTGTACATAAATTGTCCGCCAAAATTAAACAAGCCCACGGTGTTGTAAGATGTTGTAAAGGTGGCAGTGTAGTTATTGTAACTGAATGGAACAACCGCAGCGCCGGTAAAGCCATCATAAAACAGCTCTTTTGACGCGATAAGCGTGGGCGATAGCTTAAACTTTTTATCATAATCAAACCAATAGCTCTTGTTCACACTAAACTCGGCAATGGCGTTTGTTTTTGTGTAAAAGCCCCGCCCAACTTTGTTGGCCGAAGTAATATCAGTTAGCGCGTTTGTTATCTTGGTCTCGCGCTGAGCAGAAGAAATACCTGTTATTAAGGCATCATCCCCAAAATCAGAACTGTAGGCGTCGCCGGCCCAGCGGATCACCCCAAGGTCTTTTAAATTATATTGAAACCGGTAACCATCCCGGTTGGTGTAGCCGGTACCTATGGTTATAGCAAGCCCCGGATTTTTGTAACTGAGGCGTTTAAACTTCTCGCTTGTTTGTGAAACACCACGTAATGAAATTGTGGCGGCATCGTTAGCAGGGTCAAACACTATGCCCGACTGTACAATGTTAACCTTGCTATACGCCAAACCCATTAAAGCGCTAAGTTTTACACCCATGGCAAAACGCGGAGTTATCTGCTCGCGATAGGAAAAAGAAAACTGGTGATAAGCCTGGTAAAAATAGTTGTCATTAAAGATGTTGGTGTAAGCAAGTTGGTTGAAATGTGTCGGGCCGTTAAATAACGCTATTGATTCATCCGTGATATGCCCCCTGGCCTCTGCCCGGCTGCTGATAGAAAACCCAATTTCGCGGTTACCATTAAGGCTGGTAAATATTTTTAACATCCCCCAATAAATGTTTGCATCGCTGCGGATGTTGCTATATTTCCCTTTGCCTACCTGTACTGCCGCTGTATTATAATATCCCGAAAAAAACCTGTCAAGTATGGCATCCTGCGCGTTCCCGGTGACAGAAAAGTTTGCGTCAAAATTGGGAATGAAAAAATTTGAAGCTATTGATCGGCTGGAGTCGGGTATAAATGATCGTTGCGATGGGTTTTCAAAAGAATCATATAAAGTGCCTGTATTGTATTGCGAAAACTGCTGGCCGAATAGTTTTACAGTTGATAACAGCAAACAACTTATTAGTATCGTTTTCTTCATCCGGCGTGTTTGTGGGTCTTTTACTTTATTAAATGAAAAAGCAAGTTATTTGTTTGCAGAAGACGTATCGGGCTGGTTAAAATTCATGCAAAAAACGGTATAAAAGTTTTTATCGGCTGCCGATAATTGGTAGGATGCCCCATAAAAACTCTTCCATCCGGGCTCATTATTGCTAAATGCGGTATAAAAATTATCATTCAGGTCGCGCTTAAAAATAGCCTGACTGTTTTTGAAATTGATGCTCCAGCTTACATTGCTGCGCTCGGTAAGCAGCTTATTAAAATCAATATACGCCTGTTGCTTGCTTTGAAACTTGCTATTAAAATAGCTGTCGCGATAGCTTATCAATTCGTTTTTACTGTTGGCCAGCACCAGGTAGTTATCTACAATGGTAAACCAGGGATGATTGAACATGCTAAAAGCATCGCCCAATAAAAAGAACGGTATTTTATTATAGTTGAACTTGCCAATATCTTCACCATCCATACTGCTTATGTTGTTCATAACCGGCCTTAGCGCTGATCCGTCGGTAAGGGTTATAATGGCCAGCTTCTCCATAAAACGCGTACTTACAACTGCAAATTCCTTGCCTAACACCTTATTAAACTCCGGTATCAGTTCAATACCTGTTTCGGTTTTTATTTTATTGAAGAGCGAGTCTTTTTCGTGCTGCAAACCTGCTTTTGCCTGCCATTGGGAAAGATCGGTTTTAAATTTTTTTGGATCAGATACCGCGAAACTGGCACTATAAGCTGTGGTTGACGGAAAAATATCCTTCAGTTGGTTAATAACGGGCTGCTGCCCTAAAAATAGGCTGATATAGCTTGATGCTTTAACGGGGTCGGTCTCGGTAAAGCCGCTGAACATTAAGGCATCGCTTTTAAAGTTGAGACCAAGTACGCCCAAGGCCGGTAACATACGCTGACTTTTAAAAATATCACTGTATTTGTTTTTTAGCAGCTTATCAAACAGCGGGTTTAACTGGGCGTAGTTGATGTACAGGTTGGCCAGCGAATTGGTTCTCTGCTGCTGCGGCAGTAAAATAAAGTTCTTCTCGTCCTTTTTTGGGGTATAATCTACAAAATCCTCTATCGCCTGTTTTGAAAAGCTGCCAGCATAAATACCCTTCTCTTTGCTTATCATATAAAAATGTTTCTTCAGAATATCCGAATAAACATCATAGCCCTTATTAGCGCCGTAGTTTACAATGCTGATCGTTAACTGATCATGCGACTGCTGCGCTATTTTATCAAACGCTTCCGGGTCAAATTTTTTATCTGCAGCTGTAGTGAGCAGCATGCCAATACCATTATCTTTTTGTGGATGGAAGGATATAAAAACATCCTGGCCGTTAAAAAACTGCCCAAGCAAATTATTGGTTAATAGTTGTTTACGCAGCGTATCCAGATCGCCCAATTGCTCCTTGCCTATAACCGCGGTAAATAATTTATTGTCGTTAAATATCTCGTAAAAACTATCCTCGTTATTAAACTCAAAAACAAGGGCGGCGTTGTTGGGTATGGACTGCAATACGGCAGCGGTGCGCGAGCCCGGCGTATTTAAATTCCGGAAGTAAAGCACAGCTAAAAACACAATAGCTATAAACAGTATTACCGATAGTATTATGTGTCGCTTCATGTTTGGTTAGTATGTGCAAGTTAGGATTTTTACCCGATAGCATTCAAGTAATAGTTTTCAATTGGTTAATTTAGCTTTTTATTAAAAGCATGGACAAACAGATCATTATTACAGCATCAATTTTCGGGATGCTTGCAGTTATAGCCGGAGCATTTGGGGCGCATGCCTTAAAAGCAGTTTTAGCTGCCGAGCAGTTACAAACCTGGCAAACCGCGGTACAATACCAGTTTTACCACGTTTTTGCCCTGCTGTTTCTGGCGATATTCGCGCAGCAAAACGGCAGTTATACCAACGCGGCATTTTACCTGTTTACTTTCGGTATTATATTCTTTTCAGGGTCGTTATACCTGCTATCGTGCCGTTATGCACTAGGGTGGGACTGGCTAAAGTTTTTTGGACCAATTACCCCTATTGGCGGCCTGTTGTTTATAGGCGGTTGGCTTATGTTGCTTTTGGCCGCTTTAAAGCAAAAGTAAAATGCTTGAATTTGCCGAAGCTACTTTCCACTCGCGTAAAACCTTTTTTGTTGAGGTGATACTCCCTTTGGCCATCGCCAAAAATTATACCTACCGCGTGCCGTTTGAAATGAACAATGCCGTGCAGATAGGTAAACGGGTGGTGGTGCAGTTTGGCAAAAGCAAAATGTATACAGCCGTTATTGATAAAATAACTGAACAGCCCCCCGAAAAATACGAGGCGAAATATATACTTGAGGTATTGGACGACCGCCCTGTAGTTACCGAAAAGCAGTTGAGCTTTTGGAAATGGATGGCCGAGTATTATATGTGCAATGATGGCGAGGTGATGAACGCCGCCCTGCCATCAGCATTAAAACTGGCCAGCGAGACCAAGATAACCCTTAACCGTGAGTTTTTAGTTGATAAGGCGGAGCTAAACGATCGCGAGTTTATGATTGTTGAGGCGCTTGATCTGCAGCCCGAATTGACCGTAAGCGACATTGCCAAACTATTAGGACAAAAAACAGTGATGCCGATATTAAAGCTGCTGTTTGAAAAAAACGTCATCAACATATCCGAAGAAGTGAGCGAGCGGTACAAGCCCCGTATGCGTACTTTTTTGACGCTTAACCCGGTTTATCAGAACCAGGACCAACTGCGGGAGCTGTTTGCTATTCTTGAAAAACGCGCCCCAAAACAGGCAGATGCAGTACTGGCCTATATCAAATTATCGCGGCAGCAAAAAGCTATTTCAAAAAACGAACTGATTGAGGAGAGTGGGGCCGGAGCATCAAGCATTAACGGGCTGATAGAGAAAGAGATCTTTATAGCGCAGGAAAAAAATGTGAGTCGCCTGCATATGGAAGACGAAGGAATTTTTGACGTCTTCGAGCTAAGCCCGCAACAACAGGAGGCGTTGACGAGCATCAAAACTCAGTTTGAGCAAAAAGACGTAGTGTTGCTGCATGGCATCACCTCATCCGGCAAAACGCAGATCTATATCCGTTTAATTGAGGAAGCCATAGCAGCGGGCAGGCAGGTGCTGTATCTACTACCTGAGATTGCCCTTACCACACATATTATTGAGCGCCTGCGGCAATATTTCGGCACCAACATAGGCGTTTATCATTCAAAGTTTAATGATAACGAACGCGTAGAGGTTTGGCAAAAAGTACTGAATAACGAATACAAAGTAGTGCTTGGCGCACGCTCGGCGGTATTTTTACCTTTTCAGGATCTGGGGCTGATAATTGTTGATGAGGAGCACGAAGTATCTTACAAGCAATACGACCCGGCCCCCCGCTATAACGCCCGAGACGCGGCCGTTTTTTTGGCCAATATGCACACAGGAAAAGTGTTGCTTGGTTCGGCTACACCGTCGTTCGAGAGCTATTTCAACGCCCGCACTCACAAGTATGGCATTGCCGAACTGACTGAGCGTTTTGGCGGTACAGAATTGCCCCTTATTGAGGTGGTAAGCATTGTAGAAGAAACTAAAAAGAAAACTATCCAGTCGCATTTTACCAGCGTGCTGATGGCGGATATACAACAGGCGCTGACTAACAAAGAGCAGGTAATATTATTCCAAAACCGCAGAGGTTATGCGCCGGTATTATTGTGCAAAGTTTGCGCCTATACGCCCAAGTGTATTAACTGCGATGTAAGCCTTACTTACCATAAACACAGCGGCAAGCTGCATTGCCATTATTGCGGTTATAAAGAAGATACGCCCTCGGTTTGTCCGGCATGCGGATCAACGCATTTGGAGTATAAGGGCTTCGGTACCGAAAAAATTGAGGATGAACTGGCTATGCTGCTGCCGGATGCAAGAATAGCCCGGATGGACCTGGATACCACCCGCTCGCGCAACTCGTTGCAAAGCATATTGAACGATTTAGAAGAAAAGAAGATAGATATACTGGTAGGCACGCAGATGGTAGCCAAAGGGCTTGATTTTGCCGATGTTACCGTTATCGGAATTATCAATGCTGATAGCATGCTTAAGTTCCCTGATTATCGCGCTAACGAGCGCAGCTACCAGATGCTGGCACAGGTAAGCGGCAGGGCAGGGCGCAGGGGCAAGCAGGGTAAGGTGGTGATACAAACCTACGATGTGAACCACCGTGTTATTAAACAGGTTATTGAGAACGATTACCGCGACCTCTACTTTACCGAAATGGAAGAGCGTAAAAGCTTTAACTACCCTCCGTTTTACCGCGTTATTAATTTAGATATAAAGCATAAGGACCCTGAGATATTATACAACCAGGCAGCTTACCTGGCTACAGAGTTACGCAAGAGTTTTGGCGACAGGGTGATCGGCCCGGAAACACCGCTGGTTAGTCGCATACGTAACTACTATATCAAATCCATCATGCTAAAATTTGAAAAGGATGGTGTATCTGTTAATAAAGTGAAAACTACGATCCGCGATATAGTTACGCAGTTTCAAACTACCAAGCTAAGCAAAGGCAGTATTGTGCAGCCGGATGTGGATCCGTATTAGTAATTGTTAACCCATCGCTATTGGGTTAACGGAGCACAATCACCTCTTTTTTATCTTTTTTGTTAGTCCGGATTTATAGTCCCGGACTCAGACAGCGCGGATTTGCAATCCGCTGAGCAGGATTCCGTTACTAGGATTGCAAATCTCATGCTTGCAAGTCCAGGATTATAAATCCGGACTAACATGAATGTCTTTACGGCCAAGTTTTAAGCTTTGTTTGACGAAAGGCCCCCAAAAACTGTTTGAGTAGAAATTGTATATGGCTTCTTCGGTTGTTAAAAGAGCGAGTTTTGGAAGGATAATGTCTTTAAAATCATCCAATACCCGTTTTTTAAATTTAGAGAGAGCCGTTGTATCCTCTATGTGATATCCATTATTTCCGTTCCAGTATTTATCCTTTGGCACTTTGAAATAACCTTCTCGGACAAATGTTAAACCATCGTGATTTCTCGGCTTTTTAAGATTCTCGATATCATTTACAAACCCGGTTGTGAAGTTGAAACAAAAGTCAACCGAATTACGTGAGTTCCAGGAAAAATTTTGCAGTTCTATTAAATTAAAATATATCCCATTTATCTTCCACCATTTATTGCCGGAAGTGCGGTAGCCGGCATTTTTCAATAGCGGTTTGAGTATTTCACTAATGACCAGCAACTGTTTTTCCTTAGCGTTTAGCTGAACAGATTCCTCAATATCATCGACTATCAATTCGGCGTTGTCATCTATTGATTTTCGTCGAAAAAATTTTGAAAGAAAAGTCACATCTACATTTATTTGGAACAATAAATATAAACAATAAAAAATACGTCACCCGGGAAACGAAGCAATTTCCATACGCGCCAGTAAAACTGGGGTCCTTTAAGACAACGCCTTTTTGTTAAGCAGGTACAACTTACCGCTTCTTTATCTCCACCAATTTTATCTCCGGAATCTTCTGTCCCCAGCCACACTCAAACTTTGTAGTTAAAGCTTGGTAGCGGATGCTCACTTTAAGCTCAGTCTCCTTAAACTGATCGGCAAGATTGGTGGGGCTGTAATTGATATCACCAATTTTTATTACCCATCCGCAGCCATCGGCTGCAACGGCACCGGCGTTTATAACCGTGGCATCAGTAAATACAGGCTGTTCGTTTTTTTTGCAAGCCGAGATACTCAGCATGAAGATCATCGCTGTTAGCAGTAATAACTTAAAGTTTAAGGTGTTTTTCATAGGTAGATTTTATTGATGAAACGTACATCAACTCAAATTCGCTACAAAAACATCAAATATTAATTTACCTGCTGAACGCTTAAAATGTTTATTTGTGCATAGCCCGGAAGATCGGCCGAGGCAGCCCCGCATTTAATTGCAGGCATGTCCGGAATGGTATACGTAATTTTTATGCGCATGCTATCAGTCTCATATTGTGGGTCCAGGTTAATCGGTTTTAGGCTATTAAGCGGATTTG
>CAMLFI010000087.1 GCA_946479225.1 uncultured Mucilaginibacter sp.
CGGCAGAAAAAGGTTTAAACACTGTTGTTGAGTTGGGTGAAGCCGCTTTTTACGGCCCTAAGCTTGATTTTATGGTGAAGGATGCCATCGGTCGTAAATGGCAATTGGGTACCATACAGGTAGATTATAACCTGCCTGAGCGCTTCGAACTGGAGTACACAGGCAGCGATAATCAGAAGCATCGCCCGGTTATGATCCACCGTGCGCCGTTTGGCTCAATGGAGCGCTTTGTTGCCGTGTTAATTGAGCATTGCGCAGGTAATTTCCCGCTGTGGTTATCGCCTGAACAGTTTATTATATTGCCTATCTCAGAAAAGTATGAAGATTATGCAAAAAAACTTTCAGATGAGTTAAAAGATTCCGATATTTGCGGGCTAATTGACTTCAGGGACGAGAAGATAGGGCGTAAGATACGCGATGCTGAAGTTAAAAAGATCCCATATATGCTGATAGTTGGCGAAAAAGAGACTGAACAAAATGAGGTTTCTGTTCGCAGACATGGACAAGGGGATCTGGGTAGCATGAGTATTGAAGATTTAAAAAAACAAATAATAAAAGAAATAACCGTATAACTTGGCATTAAACAAACCATTCAACAGAGGACCAAGGCTTCCTTTCAAGAAGAAAGAAGCTGAACACAACATTAATCAATTCATCAGAGCTGCCGAAGTTCGTTTGGTAGGCGATAATGTAGAAACGGGTGTTTATGCGTTAAAAGACGCTTTAGCGATAGCTGAAGAGCAAGAGTTGGATCTGGTTGAGATATCGCCTAACGCTGTTCCGCCGGTTTGTAAAGTAACTGACTATAACAAGTTTATTTACGAGCAGAAGAAGAAGCTTAAAGAGATAAAGAGCAACGCCAAACAAACGGTTATTAAAGAAATTCGCTTCGGACCGAATACTGATGACCATGACTTTGATTTTAAATTAAAGCATGCCACCAAGTTTTTAGAAGCAGGCGAGAAGGTGAGGGCCTACGTACACTTTAAAGGGCGTGCAATTGTATATAAAGAACAGGGCGAGATATTGCTGCTGCGTTTTGCACAGGCGTTAGAAGAAGTAGGTAAAGTAGAGCAATTGCCAAAGCTGGAAGGGAAGCGGATGTTTTTAACCGTTGCTCCTAAAGTGGGTAAAAAATAGATGTGCAGATTTCAGATGTGCGGATGTGCAGATGAATTTGTTGAGTAAAAATTAAAAGATGTGCAGATTTCAGATGTGCTGATGCGCAGATGAATTTGCCTTAAAAAGCAAACCCGCGGAGGTAAAGATTTGCACATTTGCATATCTGCACATTCGCACATATAAATAAATAACATGCCAAAAATGAAAACCAATTCCAGTGCTAAAAAGCGTTTTAAGCTTACTGGAACCGGTAAAATTGCAAGAAAGAGCGCTTTCAAAAGCCACATCTTAACCAAGATGAGCACTAAACGTAAGCGTAATCTTACCCGCAGCACTTTAGTATCTGATGCTGATATGGGTAACGTTAAGCGTATGCTTGCAATCGGAAAGTAATTAACAAATTAATTAACCAGGTATTAGAGTATTAAAGTCCGTAAAACGGCACTCACTACCAAAAACAACAAAAAATGCCACGTTCAGTTAACGCCGTAGCGTCGAGAAGACGCAGGAAAAGGATCATGAACCTCGCCAAAGGTTATTGGGGTTCACGCAGCAAGGTTTATACCGTTGCTAAAAACACAGTAGAAAAAGGCTTACAATACGCTTACCGCGACCGTAAGACCAAAAAACGCGAATTCCGCGCTCTTTGGATCCAACGTATCAACGCAGGTGCACGTCAGTACGGTATTTCTTATTCCGTTTTAATGGGTAAATTAAACGCTAAAAGCATTGGCTTAAACCGTAAGGTATTAGCTGATTTAGCTATGAACAACCCTGACGCTTTTAAAGCAGTTGTTGACGCAGTAAAATAACATTATAAGATTTCACTGATTCGTTGGTGATTTCACAGATTAAAGGCCTTCCGAAGATTCGGGAGGCCTTTTTTGCGTTATGGTTTTTTCTGAACTAACCTAAGGTTGGCGCAAGAATGCAGCGTTGGGCGAGTTGATTAGGGACGTCTTATGTTTTGTGATGAATTACAGACTGTCTCTTTTATACTCCTCTATCATATTCCTTACGTCCGGTATGTTTTCCACTTGAGTTTTTAATCCTTGAATTAAATTGACGGGCAATATAATTTTTAAATCTATTCCATTTTTATCGGTTATCATGAAAGATCTTGGTTGACCAAAGTGAGCGTTTTTTCTTTCTACAACTTTCTGATTGTAGAATTTTTTTAAAGCAGTAAGATAGGCTATTGTATCATTGTCGGCAGTTAGGGGAGTAGCCGTACTATCAAGTGTAATTTTGCCGCTCGGATCGTCGTAATTATCTTGGTATAAGAAAAGAGTGTATTTTTTACCACCTGCATCACTGGCAATGGGCTTAGAATTTGAATCGTCGGTATTACGGTTTGAACAACTTTGAATAGAGGTGGCAATCAACAGTGCGAGGATAAGTGTTTTAATATTCATATTGATAAAATTTAGATAAGGCAAATATAATAAATCGATAAACAAAAGGAACTTAGTGCCTTGTGCACCATATGTTAATACAGGCGTTGTTGGTGTTATCACCAACAAGCGCGACAACTGCGCACCTATTAAATTATCTTTTTTAAACCCGGCACATTAACCAAAAGTTTCGCCAGTAAAAAAGTGCCAATTACAGCCAACGGTGCAACTATCAGAAACTTTAGTCCCGGTTCTATTGCCAGGTTATGCAGGGCTACGCTTAATACAATAAGCACCAAGGGATGGAATATATACATGGCGAATGTTGTACGTGAAATGCTTGTCACCCATGCACCGGGACTGTTCAGGCGTGATCGGCCGATTATAAGCAATGCAGCAGCAATGCTGAAACCGGTAAACTGCTCCCAAAGTGCATACCATAACGATGGCCAGTGACCGCCTATGGTGAATTCGCTTTGGGGAAAATTAAGCAATTGTTGTGCAACAAAAAACAAGGGAAACCCGATGGCGACCAGGTAAATGGCCGTTCGTCGCATTTGCTTACCGGTTTTTAACTCCATTTTTTCGAGCCATTTGCTGCGCGAGGCTATAAGGCCCAATATAAATAGGACAATATATTGCGGAAAATGCCCCAGTTGAAATCCTAACGGCTCAAGCACCCAACCTACGGGAAAAAACACGCGTACAACATAACTTACAAGGCCAATAACTCCTGCAAAAAGCAATATCCGTGTTGATGTAGGCGCAGGCAAATTGAATTCATATTTCTTAGCTATCAGCCTGAAAAGCACATACAACAGCGTGAATATAAGCAAGGCTGCAACAAACCAAAGCACGCCAAAGCTGATCCAGCTATCAAACCCGCCCAGATATTGGAGATAAGTTATTTTTGGATGGGTGCCGGTATAGTTATAGGGAATAAAGCTTAAAAAGGGCGATAAAATAAAAGAATAAAAAAGTAGCGGCAGGCCCAATCTCACCAACCTGTCGGTGATAAATTTTACCGGCCCCTTTTTGTCGTATGACGAAGGGATAAAAAGAGCAGACAGGAAGAAAAAAAATCCCATAAAAAAACTCTGGTTAACGGCTACAAGCGTTGTCAGAGCGAGACTGACCCCAAGAAGCGTGGTCTTTTCAGAATAATACCAACCGCCGGGAGCGCCGTAGGTAACCGCTGTATGGTGCACAATAACCAAAATGGTAAGGACCACTTTTAGATAGTCAATATAGGCTATCTTGGATTTGCTTGTGGGAATAGTAGGTTCGGGCATATGTATAGGCAGGTGATCAAGTGGTTTACTAAAATAGATATTTAACCGGTAGTTACAAACCCCCATTGCTGGCGCAAGGATTCGGCGTTAGAAAGAGCGTGGCGTTCTTGTGCCTTTGCACTGTTTAGCTTAGTAATGCTCAAATTAATAACTAGGTTATAAATGGCACAAGAACTTAACCCGCGAGGCCTGCGCTGCATTCTTGCGCCAGCGGGGAAATATTGAATATAGACAATCAATTTAAGCCGAGCCATTTTTCATCTAGCTGACTTAATAATATTCTTGAATTAGACCTACCAGTTAAAATGAAATTTTCAGGCCACATATCTTGTGGCACGGAATTGTTAATTTGTAAACTTAATACATATTTTTTTTTGAAATACTCCGTTTTGAAATTGTCGTAATCTGCTGCTATTTGACCTCTCGATAAATTAACATTATAAAAAATTGATTTCAACCTAAAATAGTCTTTTAGCAATTCATAGATAACAATTGAAAATAACCATAAAAAAATTGCTCCGATTAATATTGCGACACCTATCCCAATAAAAGGTGGGACGTTTTCGATGTAATGCGTTAAAGCTATAACTAATAAACCAATCACTATCTGAAAGGATATGGTGTAAATCATTCTTTTATTTAAAAAATATTTTCTTAAAAATTCCCGATCAATTGTTAAGAGGATATAAATATCTAAGAAAGGAAATAATATAAACGCAATCATTATATGGTGCCATGAAATTGATGGGTCTCTGTTTGAATTAAGAATAAATTTTAAGTACATAGGTAAGCTCAATGCCGATATAGAAACCATTAATCTTGAAAGCTGTCTCATGCTAAACAGACTTTTTGAAGAATGGACGGAAATAAATTCGCTAGCATAATATAAAGCTACAATGATAGCAAGGCTAGGATTAAGCACAATAGCTATTGTGGAGAACGTCATAAAAATTATCGAGTCATAATATCTAATTAGTGTCAATTTTCTAATTGTTTTAAATGGCTCCGAAAGTGATAGTAGAAAAAGCAGTTCTGCTTTTTCATGGACAAGCTCGAAAATGCCTTTTTTAAAAACGAATCGTACTATTCGATCCTCAAATGTTTTGCTAATAGATGATAAAAATTTACAAGATTGCACAGCAGTTTGTTCTATCCACCAGTTATTGGTTGCAAAACATCGAAATAAAGCTTCATGCATTTCTCTCTGTTCAAGAATGCCAGTAGCTTCTACCGCTATCTTTGTTAAAAGCGGGTGACGTTGATGTTCATAATTATTTATTATTTCTTTGATTAAGTTACTTAAATCATCCTTAAAAGAAATTAATAAATGTGTTTTTAAACGGTAAGCTTCCACCAAAAACCGCAGACAATGTATTGACCGCTTAAACTGCAAGATTTCCTTATCCCTTATAAGTTTAATCTCACTCCAGCAAAACTCAGCGATCTCAGTCGCGGTTTCATCTGGAGCAATTTCGCAATATAAAACCATCGAGTCTCGAAACTTAGAATCGACAGGAATAGAGTTTAAATCTATCATAGATGGGTCTGATAAATATTTTTGAACGATAAAATATTCATTGAATCTTCTATGCACAAAACTAAATCTGTTTTCTTCCCCTTTACCAATTCGACCAATTCGACAATAAACGAGTATATCGATAATGCGATCTATATTAACTTCGGAAAACTTTTCTCTTAATTCATCTAATGGAGCTTCTAAACCAAAACTAATTTTGTTTAGCATATAGGACGCAATCTCAATTGCGTAGTTTTTAACCTGTTCTTGATCCAGATCAGCTTTTTTTATAAGATTGTTGGCCGTGGACAATCGACTTTCAATGTAGCTATGATACAGATCGCCTTGTCCTTTCGGTAGTTTATTACCATTATCTTTTAAGTAAGAATAAATGAGACCAATTGCAAATGGATTACTAGCGATTGGTAGTAAATCCGTACGTCGACTAAAAATTTCCTTAACCGTATCATCATCAATTATAATATACTTTCTTAACGCCTGATTAATTTTAAAATGAGTGAATGGACGTAAATTTAATGTGGTAAAAGCTTTAAATTTATCCGTGGGCTTCCTGAAGTGTCTTGATGCTAATATTCCGCGAGACTCATGAGCGCCGCCCAAGAAACTATATAAGATGTCTGACAGTTTGTCGATAAGCCAAGACGATTCATCCACGTCTAAAACTGCAGGTATTTCGTCAAAAGAATCAATTATAAAAAAGACATGTCCATTTTCGTAAAGTGTCTTAAAGTATTTATCGATAAAGTTGTCTGCAAATATGTCCTTACCTTTTAAAAAACTTAAACAAAAATCATATAAATCCTGCGGTTTTGGAGGATTTTCTTCTGTCCATTTGAAATCAGATGACCATTCTTTAAGATTTAAATAGATTGGAATTTTCCTTGTCGAAATTACTTCATTGATTAAGTCTCTACAAAGTTTGCGGAGCGCGACGCTTTTACCCGATCCAGGTTCTCCTAACACCAAAAAAACTTTGCTTTGATAATTGTTTTTTATTGCTTTAATTAAATTGGTGATGTTATTTTTTTTTCCACGGCTGGTATATGTTTCGACCTCTGCATCTATGCTTGTAAAATGAGCATCGCTCCAATTAGCCTCATTGTCGAAAATATCTATGCGATTTCTTAAATAATTACAAAATGATTTCAATCTAAGATTAAAATCCCTTTCAGGAAACAACTCGTTAAACGAATTATCATGCTCCTTCATAACGCTTTTGTCTTGCAAGAAGAAGTTGGCTGCGTGTAGTAAAATCAGGATTATTAAACTAGTTGTTAGAACGTTGAATTGAAATCTAGTTATTAAAGGAATACCGTATTTGAGTAAAAAATCACTAGTGTTTACGTAAGCAGAACTAAAAAACGTGAGATTATTAAAGATAAATACTGCCAGTGGTGAAATTACAACAAGTAAAGATGCTGTTACCCGCCTATAACGAGTTTTCCCAAACTCTTTAGGCACTAATAACAAATACAGCAGCCAACAAATTGGCAACAGTGTTACTATTATTAAAGCTAAAAAAAGCCATGACCCAATAATACCCATAAAGAATAAGGAAGTTATTATCGCAAAAAGAACAACAGCAATGAATAAAATGATTGATTTGGGAGTATTTGGTTTGAGTATCATGATTTGGAAGGTTTGTTTACAAGGTAAAATTTAATTTATATATAATCAATTAAATATAACTTTACGTTCCAGTGTCAGATAATTGCCCCTCCGCTAGCGCACGCATGCCGCGTGTGTTTACTCCCGCCTCAAACCCACTGTTGCAAAAGTGTTGCTAAACTGTTGCTTTTCTGTTGCAAAAGTGTTGCACTTTGTTCCTAAAAAAGGCCAATTTTAGCAATTCACAATAATTTGATAACTAGCACATTACAAACATTTTACAGCTAAATATCCTGACGAATAAGTCATGGTAATTTATAATATCAACTGTCTGTAAATCAAATAATTATAATTTTCAGACCAGGGAACATACATTTTTCTGCAACACCCCACAACCCCAATAAAAAAATCCCCGAAAAAAGGGGCTTCTACCTTTGCTGATGCAAGCCTGCCGCGCCTATTTAGTCCGCTCCAAACCCACTGATCCAGGGTGATCCAAAATGATCCAAAAACGGGTCAATTTTTCAGTTTTTCACTTACTTGATTATCAAATAGTTACAACCAATTTATAGCTAAATTTACTAACTTAAAAGTAGTTTCAATTTTATAAAACCAAAACGTTTAAATATTTAAATATCAATTAGTTATAAAATAGTGATCCACTTTTTTTTGCTGAGACGCATATTTTTTGGATCACCCCACCAACAACAAAAAAGGCCCCGAACTTCGGGGCCTTTCCAATTTCTGTGAGTGTATTTATCTTTAGCTTTTAGCTTCTACCTTGTGGTTGGCGGTACCGTTACGGTGTACGGGTTTTAGGCTGTTATCAATATCCATGTATTGCTTAAAGTTGCGCACATCGGTATCAACCATGTTCTTAAATACCGGGTTTAATAAATTGGCTATCCCGGCGCCAACACCACCTGCAGGCGGGCGGTAGCTTATGATAACATCAACTATAGTGCCCTTGCCATCGGCAGCGTCCCTAAAGAATACCTTGCCGGCATTGTCAATTATCGAGTCGGGGAGGGAGCTCCAGCCAATTACCTCGCCAGGTTTATCTTTAACTATCTGGGCATCCCAGCTTACGGTACCCACGCCGGTAGGCAGGCGCAATACCCAATGGGAGCGGGTATCGTCCAGTTGTTCAACGCTTTCCAGGTGGTTCATAAACATGGGCAGGTTATCAAGCTTGCGCCAGAAATCATACACCGCCTTACGCGGTTTATCAATAACAAAGGCCGATTTAATGGTCACATCCACCGGCTCCTGGCTGTTTTTGCCAATAGACTCGTAAATATCACAATGGCCGCTTATGCCACGGTTTAACAGGTATCCGCCCGCGCCCAGCTTCAACAAACTAAACAACGGACTCCGGAACAGGCCCTTCAATCCCGAAAAGGTAAACTTAACGCCTGCAGCTATTGATATATACCGCTCGGGCCAGTTAAGATTAATCTCGTCTTCCTTAAGCGGAAGGCTCTTGTAACTCTGTATAGTGGGTAATGTTGCTCTTGTTGCCATAATGCTTAACTAACAGTATAAATGCCATACGGTTTTTAAAAAGTGTGATTGGGCAGGGTGATGTTTGCCATTGGTTAATACTTATTGTACATTTGCCATGCTTTAGGTTTCGCGGAAGGTGGCAACATCGCCGGGAATTAAAAGGGAATACAGTGAAAATCTGTAACTGTCCCGCAGCTGTAAGCTCCATAACCAAACGTCCAATCAAATGGTCACTATTTGCTAACGCGATGGGAAGACCGG
>CAMLFI010000088.1 GCA_946479225.1 uncultured Mucilaginibacter sp.
GGCTAAAGAGACCATGAAGAAGGCCGGGGTACCTACTATTCCGGGTTCTGAAGGCTTGCTAACTGATGTTAAACAAGGTATTGCTATCTCCAAAAAAATTGGTTACCCGGTAATATTAAAAGCTACTGCCGGTGGCGGTGGCCGTGGTATGCGTGTGGTATGGAAGGATGAAGAGTTTGAAGCAGCCTGGGATTCGGCACGTGCGGAATCAGGCGCGGCATTCGGTAATGATGGTATGTATCTTGAAAAATATGTTCAGGATCCACGCCACATTGAAATACAAATTGTAGGCGACCAATATGGCAAAGTTTGCCATTTGTCAGAACGCGATTGCTCTATCCAACGCCGCCATCAGAAGCTGGTTGAAGAAGCGCCGTCTCCGTTTATGACAGATAAGCTTCGTCGTAAAATGGGTGAAGCTGCTATTAAAGGCGCAAAAGCTGTTAAATACGAAGGTGCAGGTACGGTAGAGTTTTTGGTTGATAAAGACCGCAACTTCTACTTTATGGAGATGAATACCCGTATACAGGTAGAGCATCCGGTAACGGAGGAAGTGATCAACTTCGACTTGATAAAGGAACAAATTAAAGTGGCATCGGGTATACCTATCTCAGGCAAAAACTACGAGCCGACTATGCATGCTATAGAGTGCCGTATCAACGCCGAAGATCCTTATAATAATTTCCGCCCTTCACCGGGTAAAATAACCAACTTCCATTCACCGGGTGGGCATGGTGTTAGAATAGACACGCACGTGTACAGCGGTTACGTTATTCCGCCTAACTATGACTCCATGATAGCCAAGGTTATTTGCGTGGCGCAGACCCGCGACGAAGCACTTAGCACAATGGAGCGCGCTTTAAGCGAGTTTGTTATAGAGGGCGTAAAAACTACTATTCCTTTCCATTTAAAGTTGTTGCAAGATCCTAACTTCCGTGCGGGTAACTTTACAACCAAATTTATGGAAACCTTTGAATACTAAGTAAAGGGATTATTACCGAACAAAGTAAAACTACAAGCAGCAATATATACGTTTATGCGTAATATTGACAGATATAATGGCTAACAAACTATTTAGTGCTATAAGGAACAAGGGCAAGAGCCTGGAATCGGAAATGTCGTTTTTCGAGCACCTGGAGGCTTTGCGCTGGCATTTAATAAGAGCTGTTATTGCATTGGTGATATTTACCTCGCTAGCGGCTTATAATTGGCATTTTCTGCTCAATACAATCATTTTTGGCCCCAGGAACAAAGACTTTTGGACGTATGGTATATTGTGCAAGATCGGAACAGCCTTGCACATGGATGGCTGGTGTTTTGAAGGTTTTAAAGACAAAATGGTAGTTACTGAGGTGGGTGCCAAATTTAACCTGGTAATGAACACATGTATAGTAGCTGGACTTGTGTTGGCCATTCCATATTTTTTGTATGAAGTATGGAGGTTTATAAAGCCGGCCTTACACGAAAAAGAAAGAAAAGCAGCTTCCGGATTTGTTGCCTACGCGTCGGGCTTATTTTTGCTGGGTGTGTTGTTTGGCTATTACATCGTTGCTCCGATGTCAATACGGTTTTTGATCGGCTTTGAGGTAAGCGACGAAATTGACACCATGATACGTGTAGATTCTTATATGTCTATATTAACTACGTTAACTATGGGCTCGGGTTTGGTGTTTGAGTTGCCGATATTAATTTACCTGCTGGCAAGTTTGGGGATATTAAACGCCAAATTAATGCGCAAAACACGCCGTTATGCCATCCTCATTATTTTAATAATAGCGGCTATTATTACACCAACACCGGATATGATCACTATGAGTGTGGTAGCTGTTCCGTTGCTTTTTCTTTATGAAATAGGGATATGGGTGGCCGCCGGAGTTGACAAACGTCGCGCGAAGAAAAACGAAGAGTTGATGAAATCTTAGTTCTGAATACTACTTCTGAACTAACGTCCATTTTTTATAACAAAAAATCTACCTTAGCGTTAATTAACTGATCTTATGAAAAAAACCCTCATACTGCTTACCCTTTCGGGGTTCGTTATTAGCGCATGCGCGCAGAAAAATCCAACTGCTGTTAAGTATTCAAAAATTGTAAGCGCCGAATTGGCAAAGAAACACTTGAGTATCCTGGCGTCCGATGAGTTCGAAGGCCGCGAAACTGGTAAACCGGGCGCGGAAAAAGCCGCCAAATATATAGCCAACGAATTTAAAGCATTGGGCTTGCTGCCGGGTGTAAAAGGGTCCTATTTTCTTGATGTTCCGATAGTTGAACCCTCTTTTACAGTGAGTGCTTTAACCGTAAATGGCAAAAGCTACACCATTGGCACCGATTTTTCGGCTACCGGAAATACCGGCGTTAAAACTTTAACCACCGCAAATTTTGTTTTTATAGGATATGGAATAGGTGCCGATACCTACGATGATCTGAAAAATACGGACATAACAGGCAAAGTAGTGCTGTATATCAATGCCGGTGAGCCGGTTAATAACGGCATATTCAAAGTAACAGGTACCGACAAAACGTCAAACTGGAGTACAGATCGCAGTCGTCGTATTCAATTTATCCAAAGTAAAAAACCTGCCTTGATTTTAGCTGTAAACCCGGCAGGTGGTGCCGTAAGGCGATCTAACGGAGCAAGAATGACGCTTAAAAACGAAACTATTAGCGCTCCTGTTTATACCATAACTCCGGTAATTGCCAATGATTTGCTTAAACCCACCGGAAAAACAATAACCCAGCTTAAATCAGAGATAGATCAAAGTGGGATGCCACAGACACAAGTTATAAAAATTGATTTTTCTACATCATATTCTGGCACAGAAAAGCCGGTAAAAGCGGTTGATGTGGTTGGTATTTTACCGGGCTACGACCCTAGGCTTAAAAAAGAGTATTTAGTGGTATCTGCACACTATGACCACATTGGCATGTTACCCGAAGGCACAAAAGGCGATCGTATTTACAATGGCGCAGATGATGATGGGTCGGGCACTACTGCTATGTTAGAAATAGCGAGGGCGTTTTCACGGGCAAAAAAGGCAGGCAAAGGTCCACGCAGGAGCATTTTGTTTTTGGGTAATGTGGGTGAGGAAAAAGGGCTGCTCGGTTCCGAATATTACGGAGAACACCCCGTTGTGCCAATGGCCAACACAATTGCCGACCTGAATATTGATATGATAGGCCGGGTAGGCGAAGAATACGTAGGTAAAGCCGACTCGGCCAATACAGTTTATGTTATTGGTTCGTCTATGTTGAGCTCTGAGCTCCATGAGGCTGGCGAGAAAGCCAACAACACGTACACCAAATTAAAACTAGACTATAAGTACGATGACCCGAACGATCCAAACAGGTTTTATTATCGTTCAGATCATTATAACTTTGCCAAGCATAACGTTCCCATTATATTTTACTTTAATGGCGTACACACCGACTATCACGGGCTTGGCGACGAAGTGAGCAAGATCAACTTCCCGCTGTTAGCTAAACGAGCCCAGTTGGTTTACTTTACAGCGTGGGATCTGGCTAATGCAGCTAAACGGCCGGTTTTGGACAGCAAAAGCAATCGCTAAAAAAAAATGATTTATAAGCCACTTTGAAAAGGGTGGCTTTCCTATTTCACCTTGATCTGTTGTCTGCCAAAACCTAATGCCCCGGCCATATCTGTGCCTTCTATAAGCACCGTGTAATTAGCCGTTTACAGTTTTTCAATCGGCTTTAGCTCGCGAATGTTGGTTAGGGCAGTTGCGTAACTTTTCAACTTCAGATTTTGCTGTGCACGCACGCACAAAAAGCACATGCTTAACCAAAACAAACAAATAAATAGCTGACAGTGCGTTTTGTCATAAGTTTTGGCCTCGGGCATGTACTGAGGTTTTAGGTAACCCAAACTTAAGTAACGAAATCATAATAGCAATAGCATTACAAAAAAACGAACGTATGAGTTTAGACAAAAACCCTAACTTAGCGTTATGAGTACAATTGCCGAAGAATTTTTGACTGATGCTGAAAATAAGGCCTTTGATGCAGATCACAGGCGGATAATTAACTACAATATCGGTAAATATGATACGGCCGTTGCGCGTGGTTTGTCGCGAATAATCAATATGGACAATGCAAAAAAGCGCGGGCATGTAATAAAATGGAAAATGATGGAAAACCTGGATAAGGTTTTACCTGAGTTTGAAGCTAATTTTCAGAAACGTGGTGGTAAAGTGATCTGGGCGAATGATGCCGCCGAGGCCAACCGCGAGATCTTAAATATTCTTAAAAGGGTTGATGCCAAAACCATTGTGAAATCAAAATCAATGGTTACCGAAGAAATTCATTTGAACGAGTTTCTGGAGAGCAATAACATTGAATCAATAGAGACGGACCTGGGCGAATACATTGTGCAATTGTTGGGGCAAAAACCCTATCATATTGTTACCCCGGCCATGCACCTATCTAAAGAGGACATAGCCAAACTTTTTAATGAGCGTTTTGGTACGCCGATAGACGCTACACCAGAGCAGCTAACCCTTAAAGCACGCGAACTACTGCGCGAAAAATACCTGCAAGCCGATGTTGGTATAACTGGCGGCAACTTTCTGATTGCCGATACAGGTAGCGTAGCTGTGAGCGAAAATGAAGGTAACGCCCGGTTAACCACCAGTTTCCCCAAGATACATATTGCCGTTGTTGGCATTGAGAAGATAATACCTTCAATTGCAGACCTGGACCTGTTCTGGCCCATGTTGGCGGGGCATGGTACAGGACAAAACCTAACGGTTTACAATACCATTTTAAGCGGTCCGCGCCAACCCAATGAGACAGACGGGCCGGATGAGATGTATGTAATATTATTAGACAATGGCCGCACCAATCTGCTGGCACAAAAAGACCAGCGGCAGGGGCTTTATTGCATCCGTTGCGGGGCCTGCCTTAACGCCTGCCCTGTATATAAAAACATTGGTGGCCATACTTATAACACGCCTTACAGCGGCCCCATAGGTTCAATTATTACCCCGCATATGGCAGGGATGAAAGAGTTTAAGCACTTAAGCTACGCCTCAAGCCTGTGCGGCAAGTGTACCGAGGTGTGCCCTGTTAAAATTGATATCCACAAAATGCTGCTGCTAAACCGGCGCGATGCTGTTGACAGCGGACTGGTTACAAGCGCCGAAAAATGGGGCTGGAAAATGTGGACGAAAGGCATGCTGAGCCGTAAAACCGAAGACTTTTTTGGCGGAAAAATGAAGAATTTCTTAATTAAAAAGTTTTTCAAGAAAACGTGGGGCCATTATAAACAGCTTCCGGATGTGGCCGAGAAATCTTTCGCCCGCCAATGGGAAGAAAAGAATAGTCCGCCAAAGTAAGGGCGATCTTAGGGTTTTGAGCTGCCACGCTCAAGTCCTGAAAAATAATTTTGTATGATTTTTGACCGGAAGAACCTGGACGATAATACGCTCATCAGCATTTACAAAAAGCTGTTGTTTCCGCGCGTTATTGAAGAGAAAATGCTTGTGCTGTTGCGCCAGGGGCGTATTGGCAAGTGGTTCTCGGGCATAGGGCAGGAGGCCATTGCGGTCGGTGCAGCCATGGCTATGCAGGCCGATGAATATATATTGCCCATGCACCGCAACCTGGGCGTTTTTACTACCCGCGATGTACCTTTCGAACGTTTGCTCGCGCAGTGGACAGGCAAACTTTCGGGCTTTACAAAGGGGCGCGACAGGTCTTTTCATTTCGGGTCGCAGGAGCATAAAATATTGGGTATGATATCGCATTTGGGCCCGCAGCCAACGCTGGCTAACGGTATAGCTCTTGCTGATAAATTGAGCAACAGTGCCAAAGCTACCCTTGTTTTTATTGGCGAAGGGACAACTAGCGAGGGCGATTTCCATGAGGCTTTGAACATTGCATCTGTGTGGAACTTGCCCGTGATATTTCTGATCGAAAATAACGGCTATGCGCTTTCAACCCCCGTATCAGAGCAATACAATTGCAAACGATTAGTTGACCGAGCCATTGGCTACAGTATGGAAGGCCGGCAGGTTGACGGTAATAATGTGTTAGCAGTTTATCATGCCATCAGCGAAATAGCAACCAGCATCCGCAGGCAACCCCGCCCGGCATTGGTGGAGTGCATCACCTTCAGGATGCGGGGTCACGAGGAAGCATCGGGCATCAAATACGTTCCGCAGGAGCTGTTTAACCAGTGGCAGGATAAGGACCCGGTGCAATCATTTGAAGAATACCTGGTTAGTCAACAAATCATAAAACCCGAATGGGGAGCTCAATTACGCAATGAATATCTATCGCGCTTAGAACCAATTATTGAAAAGACATTGGCAGAGCCTGATATCCAACCCAATATTTTTGCCGAGTTAAACGATGTGTATCGCGAAGCAACACTTCCCGCATCAACCCAAAACACTGGCACGACGGTGATACGTTATATTGATGCCATATCCGCAGCGCTGAAATTAAGCATGCAGAAGTATGACAACCTTATTTTGATGGGCCAGGATATTGCGGAATACGGCGGCGTTTTTAAGGTGACCGAGGGTTTGGTAGAAGAGTTCGGAAAGGAACGTGTACGCAATACGCCCCTTTGCGAATCGGGTGTGGTGGGCGCGGCAATGGGTTTGGCGCTTAACGGCTATAAGGCGGTTGTGGAGATGCAGTTCGCTGATTTTGCCAGCAGCGGCTTTACACAGATAGTAAATCACCTGGCTAAAACGCATTACCGTTGGGGGCAAAATGTTGATGTGGTTATCCGCATGCCAACCGGCGCGGGCACATCGGGTGGGCCCTTCCACTCGCAAAGCAACGAGGCCTGGTTTGTAAAAACACCCGGACTTAAAGTGGTTTATCCCGCTTTTCCTGCGGATGCCAAGGGCCTGCTGATGGCTGCCATTGCCGACCCTAACCCGGTGATGTATTTTGAGCATAAGCACCTGTATCGCAACCTTACCGGTGAGGTGCCCGATGGCGAAACCTATGTTGAAATAGGCAAGGCCCGGGTGGTAAGGGAAGGCACAGCCGCTACCATAATAGCTTATGGATACGCCGTGCATTGGGCATTGGATTACATGGCCGCGCATCGCGATCAGTCTATTGAGTTGATTGACCTGCGCAGTTTGCAACCCTGGGATAGGTCTGCCGTTTTTAAAAGCGTAAAGAAGACTGGCCGTGCATTGGTGTTGCATGAGGATACCTTAACCTGTGGCTTCGGTGCCGAGGTCGCCGCCAGCATAGCCGAGCATTGCTTTAGTAGTTTGGATGCGCCCGTAATGCGCTGCGCCAGCCTGGACACGCCCGTGCCTATGGACAAGGGACTGGAAAATCAGTTTTTAGGAAAATCAAGATTGGAGAAGGCGATGGAACAATTGCTGAGATATTAATGCACGTGGCAAATCTTCAAACGCTACGCCCTGTTACTTTCTACCACTTCAAATATCTTGTTAAACAATTCATTTTTATCAAACGGTTTCGAGATAAAATCGTTCATGCCAATTGCCAAACAATGTTCCAATTCTCCTTTAATGGTATGTGCCGTCATGGCAACAATCGGGATATTCTTTTTATTTGCACTTAATGCACGGATCTTTTGTGTTGTTTCATAACCATCCATTTCAGGCATCTGCAAATCCATCAGTATAATATCGAAATCCTGCCGCTCATGTTTGTGCAATGCTATCAACCCGTTTTCAGCCACGTCAATTTCAAATCCATATTTTTCAAGCACTTTTCCTAACAGTATTTGATTGGTTACATTGTCTTCAACTATCAGGATTGTTATGCCCTTGCCACTTGGCTTTATTACGGCGGTTTTAACCGGCACTGATGTAGGAATTTCGACCGACATCTTTAAAAATTGCAGCCGGAAATGAAAATCAGAGCCTATTCCCGCTTCGCTGTTTACAAAAATTTCACCCTTCTGTAATTCAATCAGTTGCTTCACAATACTAAGGCCTAAACCCGCACCACCGAATTTGCGTGCAGTATCATTAGCGGCCTGTTCAAAGCTTTCAAAAATGCTGGCCCGTTTTTCCTCAGGTATACCTATACCGGTATCTTTAACGCTAAAATCCACCAAAATGCTATCGGCATTATCTTTAAGGCAAACTACTGAAATATGTACCCTTCCTTTTTCAGTGAATTTTATAGCGTTAGAAAGCAGGTTCAACAATATCTGATTTAACCTTAATGAATCTCCCATTAATGTTTCCGGAATTCGCTCATCAATCTTAAAGGTAAGTGCCAGATCCTTTTTCTTCTGCTCCATCATCTTAACATTGAGATGAACAATATCGCGGATGTTGATGGGGGCACTTTCGATAGTAATTTTACCTGCCTCCAACCTTGAAAAATCAAGGATGTCATTTAAAATCACCAACAGGTCATCGCCCGATCTGATAATTATTCTGAGATATTCTTGTTCTTCGTCACCCTTTACCGTTTCCTCAAGCAGTTTTGCAAAACCAAGGATGGCGTTCATCGGGGTTCTGATCTCATGGCTCATCTTAGCCAGAAAAAGCTGCTTGGTCTTTTCTGATGATTCTGCTTTGTCCTTTTCTATTTTAAGTTGGTCTTTTTTGTCGTTAAGGTCACTTATGTCACGCAAACTGTGTTGAAGCGCGTCAGTCATATCGTTAAAAGATCTTGCGATCAAACCAATTTCATCGCCTGAGTAAACCTTTACCCTTGTGTTTAAAAATCCCTTACTAATTAACGCTGC
>CAMLFI010000089.1 GCA_946479225.1 uncultured Mucilaginibacter sp.
CCACCTTCTCTTGCAGAAACAACATCCTGCGAGTAAAGCTTGGCAAGGGTGGCAAAGTCATCGCCTTTGTTTATCCTGTCTAACAGATCCTGCGCTTTTTTACGAGATTCTTCCTTTTCCTCTTTTGAAAGCTTTGGCTCAAAAACTATTTGCCCAACTTCTACCTCTTTATTGAAAGTTGGCAAGCTATCTTTGGGTATAGCGTCAAAGAACTTCTTTATGTCTTGCGGAGTGGTATTTATTTTCTCGGTTATCTTAGAACGCATACGTTCGGCCAGCATACCCTCTTTGATATCGTCCCGAAGTTCATCCTTATATTGAACCAATGATTTGTTAAGGAACTTTTCTAAAGCTTCTTCTCCGCCCGCTTGCTGTATGCTACGGCGCATACGGCGGTCTATCTCATTATCTACCTCGTCTGGCTTTACTTCAATACTATCTATTTGCGCCTGGTGGTTAAGCAGCTTTTGCGAAATGATCTGCTGTAAAATCATACACTTTATATCCTCATTAGGCGGATTGCCCTGAGACAGGTAAAGTGAATACTGAAGATCTAAGTCAGATTTTAAAATAATATTGCTTCCAACAGTGGCCACTATTTTATCCAGTACCTGCTTTTGCGCGCTGGCGGCTGTGGTAAACAAAACAAAACTTATAATAACTAATGCTATCTTTCTCATGTAAAAATTAATATGTACCTACTGCAACAAATCCGTTTAACAAACGCCAATTTTTGGCAAATCTTATCCACTATAAAAACGCTCAAATGGAGCGCAAAGATAATGCAGATTTATAATTGTGCGAATATGCCGATAAAGCTTCAAACACTTTAACTATTTTTGGTTAAAATTTGTTAAAAGTGAAAGTAGAAGATCCTGCCGCGTTTCGGTTCATAATAAACGAAGATATCTATTTGCTACCCCACGATAAAGAGCTTCAAAGTAAAAAAGTTGTTAAGGAAGCTGAAAGTGTGCCTTTTAGCTTCAACTATGAGGGAAAGAACAAGAAGAAATTTTTGATTTTGACGTATTATCCCGATCATGAGGCTATTTATGCCCCACATTTTACTGCTTTAGAGGCCATTCTTGCGCGTAAGGGCTATCAGCCGGATGACGTTGCGATACTGAATGTGGCAAAGAATGTTGCTGATATTAAGGTGATAACAGGTCATTTTGCCCCAGAAAAGTTGCTCATACTTGGCGAAAAAGCGATACCTGAAGGCATGCAAGTGCCGGATTTTAACCGTTTGCAGTTGGTGGCAGACTGCAATACTTTGTTGAGTTTTTGCTTTGAGGACATGATGGAAAGCACCGATAACAAACGCGCTTTTTGGGAACAAATGAAAAATCTCTAATATGCAGCAATTAGTATTTGCTACCAACAACGCCCATAAACTTACAGAAGTACAGGCGGCAGTAGCCGGTAAAATTAAATTGCTGAGCCTTAATGATATTAACCGCCACGATGATATCGCCGAAACCGGATCAACATTTAAAGAAAACGCTTCTATCAAAAGCCATTTCATCCACAATAAATACCACCTTAGCTGTTTTGGCGACGATAGTGGGCTTGAAATTGAGGCCCTAAATGGCGAGCCAGGCGTTTACTCGGCGAGATATGCGGGTGAACATGGCAACCATGCCGCTAATAATAAAAAGGTGCTTGAGCAATTGAAAGGCGTTACCAATCGCAAGGCAAGGTTCATTACCGTTATTGCGTTGATATGGGAGGGGCAGGAGTATTTTTTTGAAGGGACCGTAGACGGCACTATTCGTACTGAATTGTCAGGCAGCGATGGTTTTGGGTACGACCCCATTTTTCAGCCGGATGGGTTTGATGTTACTTTTGCGGAAATGAGCCTGGCACAAAAGAATGCCATAAGCCACAGGGGTAGGGCTGTTGAGAAGCTGGTTAAGTTTTTGAACGAGCAAGCCTGACAGAACGGTGTAATTAAGAACGAAGTGTTGCAGAAAAATATAGCAACAGCAGCAACACTTGCAACAGTAAATTTATGTAAGTAGTTAATATATATTGCGTTACGTATTTTCCCTGCAACAGTTTGCAACAGACTTATAAGTCAGAAAAATTAGTTGTAAATGTGGACTAACATATTGATTATAAGTGTATTGTATAGCATAAAAATTTACACTTTTTTGCAACAGCATTTGGGGCTTACCGCAGCCATCGGCACAACAAATGGCCAATAACTTCAAAGTCTCCCTACCAGGGTGGATCCGATAGTAATCGGATTAGATGGGGCTTACCTCAATTACTAATTATCGTCTCATACACCACAGGTTTTGGAGGCGGCGGATCCCCCTTAGCAGGTATTGTACCCGGCTTATCTGTAGAGGGCTTGGCAGGCGTTTCTTTAACATTGCCTTTATTTGCCGAGTCGGCTGTTGTTGCTCCCTTTTTATCAGGTGGTTTAACAGATGTTACGGTTGCCTTTGGTTTGTTGCCAACGCCTGTAATGTCTTCTTTTGTTTGCGGACGGTCTTTAGGTTTCCAGATAAATCCCTTTAAAATTTTATCATCATCCTTTACTTTATTTATCGGGTTTACCTTGTTTTCGGTACTTCCGTAGGTATTGGCGCGACTTATCCTGCCGTTTTTAAATGTGGCCTTCATTGCATTACCCAATGATCGGGACATCTCTGTAACCACATTCTTAACCGTATCCCGGTTAAAATAAATGGTCTCTGCATTACCGGTTACTTCCATTGTGTTAAGGCGGTTGTCCTTAAAAGTACCATGGATCTTTTTACCGCCAAGCTGGTTAAAATGCAGCGAGTCATTTTTTTCAATATTTACAATGAAGCCATTCGGGAACTGGTCAATATTATCAATCTTTTTGTTCTTCATTTGCAGTGCAATGGTATCGCCGGTTAATTGCGATCCTTGCGTCCATATAATGGGAGTAACGTACATGCGTATGGTTGAATCGCTTGCGCTATAATACATGGAGTCGGCTTTGGCCTGCAGGTCAGACTTAAAGATCTTGGCGGCATGATAACCGATTATGATCCTGATCCTCGCGGTATCGCTTAACATTTTAGCTTTCAGCGCAGCCGAATCAATTTTAGCTGTATTGGGTTTTGTAACAGCGGGCTTTGCAACAGGGGGAGCTTTTGGCGGCGCTGCTTTTGCCACAGGCTTAGGCGCGGGTTTACGTGAAGGCCCAAAAAAATCAGGATGTATAAAGCTGGTATCCTTTGGAAAAGGCGGAGGCGTTATTTTTAAAACTTTAGGCAGTGTGGCCTTCGTTAACATGACAGATTTTGGCCTTTTTGCGGCGGTAGTATCCCGATTATCCAGCAAATAACGCGCTAGTTTCATCTCCTTTTCCTGCTTTACGGTGATAACACGCGTAACAATGGTATCGGCACCCATATACATAGAGTCTACTTTTGCATTAGACGTTTGTGTAACCGAGTCCTTTAAAGCGGGCCCTCGTGCAACCTGCTTTTGCGCCGGCACTGCTTTGATATTTTGCGTATTGGCCTTTTGTTGCGCCGTTTTCATTACCGTATCTGTTATCCCCTTTAAAGTTGGCTTTACTACTGCGGGCGCGACCGGTTGTACCGTTGCCGGTTTTGAATTTGAGGGCTTACCGGCAGAATTTTGAACCGGCGCAGGTTTTGAACTTGACACAGCAGTTGTTGCTGTTTTTTTTGCAACGGTGTCTTTTTTTGCGATAGAAGAAGCGTCTTTGCCGGTAATTTTCGCTAGTGAATCGGCACGGGTGGTGCTTTTAGAACTATCCTGCGTTACAAAAATAACATAGGGGTTTTGCGTAATAATTGCCGTTTCTTTGTCTTTATAATACTCGCCCAAATGGCCCTTTACGGTGGCCCGCTGCTCCTTATCATCAAATACCACATTTTTAACTGCCCGGCCATAGCCTTTCAACCTATCATAAAAAAGACTATCACCCTTTAACGACTTACTTCCCTGTGTATAGAGATTTTTTTTGCCAAAAAACGCCTGTTCCGGTACGGTTTCATAGCGACCGTCTTCGGTATACAGCACATCTTTATCTTTAGTGCCGTAAATGTTGGTGGGCCCGTAAAACCAGGATATGCGGCTGCCCGAGTTGTATCGTAGCGTATCTGTTTTTATAATAGCATCGGCAGTAGTGAAAACTACATTATATCTAAAATACGCATCGCGGCTGCCTGCAAAATAATAACCGTTTTTGCTGGTAAGGGTGTTTTCTTTATTAAAAAGCTTGCCCCCGTCGGTATATATGCCAATTTTGGTAGCTGTGTTATAAGTGAAATATTGAGTTAATAAAGTGGCGTCTTTATCAACCATTTTAACATTGCCGGTTAAAGTGGCCAGTTTGGTATTGCCATCATAATGTAGCTTATCCGAAAAAATGTGCAGCGTGTCGCCCTGGTTAATTACCACATGGCCATAGGAATCAACCATGTTAGCGTCCGAGAAAAATAAGGAGCTATCAGCGGTTAGTGTAGAGTAATCTTGCTGAAAAACGCCTTTGCGCGTTTTCCAGACCGACTTTGTTTTATCAAAAATAGCCACTTCCGAATTGGTAAGCTTCACTCTTGATTTACCTGGTTGCTGTGCCAATGCAGCGCCGGTTATCAGTAGGAAAAGAAGACTTAAAACGTATTTATTCACAGCAGCAAAATTAGTTTTTTGCAGGGGGTTATTAAATTAATAATTTTGATGCATGCTGCCATTGAAAAAATTCACAGATTTTATTGACCAAAACAGCCTTTTTAACCTTAACGACAACCTGCTTGTTGCTGTTAGCGGCGGTATTGATTCTGTGGCAATGGTGCATTTGCTTAAAACAGCGGGCTATAAATTTACCATAGCACACTGCAATTTTCAACTAAGACCAGAGGCCGACGCTGATGAAGCGTTTTGCGCTCAGTTAGCTCACCAATATCAGACACCTTTTTGCAGCACAAGGTTTAATACACAACATTACGCCACTACGCGCAAAATTTCTATACAAATGGCAGCCCGCGAGCTGCGCTATGAATTTTTTGAACAAACAGCCCGCCAATATCAACACAGCTGCATTGTGTTAGCGCATCACCAAAACGATACAATTGAAACTATATTGTTAAACCTGGTGCGCGGTACAGGTATTGCCGGTATGCACGGCATTTTGCCCAAAAATGGCAACCTGGTTCGCCCCATGCTTTGCTTTACACGGAAAGATATTGAAGAGATAGTTGCCGAAAACAAATTGGCTTATGTTGAAGATAGCTCTAACGCATCAGTAAAATATGCGCGAAACAAAATACGGCATCAGGTTGTGCCAAAATTAAAAGAACTTAACCCTTCGCTTGAGCAAACTTTTGAAAACAACCTGAAACACTTTAGAGAACTGGAACAGTTGTTGGAAATTAAAGTTGAAGAGGTAAGAAAAAAATTGTTCTCCTATCACGGTACTGAGATCCACATACCGGTTGAAGAGGTTAAGCAATTAGTGCCGCAACGCCTTTTGTTGTTTAAACTATTGCAGCCTTACGGATTTAGCGAACATGATGTTGATGATATAATTGGAAGCCTTAACAAGCATGCGGGCAGAAAATTTGAAGTTACTTTTGGCTACCTTTTGCTGCTTGATCGTGGCAAGCTGATACTTACCAAAAAAGTTCAGGAAACACCTTCGCTTCTGATTGCGGATACAGACAACGCTTTAACTCACGGTACATTTAAATTGAAGATTACAAAAAGCGATGAATCGGTTATAATTAAAAATAATCCCATGGCCGTTTCTGTTGACAGTGAGAAACTTGAATTTCCGTTATTATTACGTTATTGGAAGCAAAGCGATCATTTTTATCCGCTAGGCATGAAAGGAAAGAAAAAGGTAAGCGATTTTTTTGTAGACATAAAGATTCCGCTGCATCTAAAAAAAGCTATCCCGTTATTAGTAAATGCAAACGGCGATATAATATGGATAGGAGGCTACCGCCCGGACGAGCGATATAAAGTGACCGATAACACTAAAAAAGTAACTATATTCGAATTGTTGCCGGTGGGCGAGGGCGAAAGTATAATTTAAGACATTAAGAATTAAAATGAGCGAGAAAGCTGCATTTACAGAGAAGCAATATTTAGGGCGAGAATTTATTCCAATAACCATACGTTTGGTACTGGCCATGTTTTGCTTTGCCGCCTATGTTTTTACAGACGAGCGTGAAAATACCGGTAACCTGTTGGCCGTTGTTGGCTTCGCTATAATAATCATATCCATTATCATGGGCTTTCTGCTTCATTTCAGAACAAGGGTGCAAAATAAAAGCGTGTTGCTTAACGGCTTGTGGACAACGCGCCTGGTTAAAATAGACCTGAACAGCATTGTTAAGGTAGAGAAAGCACCATACAGCAGGTATCTATTCAACAACCCGGTTTATAATCTGCACTCAAAAGGTTTCATCCGTTTTTATGCTGCGGGCAGGGATGCCATTTATCTGACAGATAGAGACGGCCTTGTTTATATCATCGGTTCGCAACATCCTAACGAATTGCTCAGAGCTATCCAGGAAGAGATGAAATAAATACCCGCTGTTATGCTGCATAAAACCAGGGGCATTGTTTTGAAAACTACCGACTACGGCGAAAGCAGCGTTATTGTACAAGTGTTTACCGAAAAATTCGGGCTACAATCATACATCATTAACGGGGTAAAAAAGGCCAAGGCCAAAATAAGCCGCAACATGCTGCAGCCGCTGCATTTGCTTGATATGGTGGTGTATCATAAAAACACAGGCGGCATACAACGCATAGCCGAATTAAAGAACTCACCTTTGCTGCAAACTATACCTTATGATATTGTAAAAAGCAGTATTGTAATGTTTTTAAATGAGGTGATCTATAAAACCGTAAAACAGCAAACCGCCGATGAAAATTTGTTCGATTTTTTGTTTAGTGCGGTAGAGTGGCTGGATCATCAAACCGACGGGTTGGCTAATTTCCATTTGTTATTTTTGATCAATTTAACCCGATACCTTGGTTTTTATCCCGACAGATACCTGGCAGGCGAAGCCGATTATTTTGATCTGAAGAACGGTACGTTCAGCAAATACAAACCAGAAGGCTTGCAATACATTTCGCAGCCTTACACACAGATATTCAGCGCCCTGTTACAAGGCGGCTTTAGTAGCGCGGCGACCTTAAAGATTAATAATGAGGACCGTCGCCACTTAATTACAAAACTATTGGATTATTATGCCCTGCATACCGAAGGTTTCGGCACTATAAGGTCGCACGAGGTATTGGAAGAAGTACTATCCTAAAAAGCTTTAGCTATGGCCCAATACCTGCTTTTTGATATAATCAATGCTTGACTGAGGTAGGTCTGCGCCTGCAACTTTTGTAACCGAGCCGTCAGTATTTATCTTTAATTCGGTATTCAGGTTTTCATCAATAATTACATGCAGCATATCATGCTCTTTTTCTACCTGGCAGCTTACTTCGCGTTCTGAATAACTAATTGTAAACTTATATTTACCATCCCTTTCGGAAGGTACGATGTCTGATGGATTTGTCATAGGTGTTTAATTTCTAATATAACACCGCAGAAGCCAGTATGTTTACTACACAGAACTTTTTAAAAGCAAAAAGAGAAAGCGGTGGGGCTTTCTCTTTCGTATTAACTATCTCATTAATTGTTATAAAGAACAATTGGTTGAGTTCTGTAATAACAATAAACAAATATAAAAATATGTTACGCGGGTCAAAATGTTTTAACCTGTTTTAACAAAATACTTATCCACATTAATGTTACAATGCCTTAAGCGCAGCGGTTTTGCGTGCGGCAGCTTCAACTGCTTCAGAATAGCGCAACTCCGGCTTTATAACCAAAGGTTTGCTGGTGCTAAGGGCAATAAGGCGTTTATCAATTTCTATAACATCGGCTTTAAGTCCGTTGGCATTAGCCAGCATACGCGCTTCCTGCAGGTCTGTTTTTGCCATTGAAACTTCACCCAGATCGGTTTTAATGCCGGCAAGCGTTAATAGGTTTGATAATTTAAGTTTAGCATCGTGGGATAGGGATATGCTTTGTAGCAAATACCACTTTGCTTCAGAAAACCTGTTGTGCAATAGATATAACCCAGCCAAATCTGTAAAGTTAAAACTGGCTTCCTGGTACTCACGGTACCGCATATTGCGTTTAGCTAGTTTTAGTATAGCCTGTTCTTCCTTGTCAAAATCAAACACAGGGGCTATTATAATTTTTTTATATAATATGTTGTTTTTTACAACCGGCGGAGGTGTGGCAAATTTTGGCATTGAGAATGCATTCGCCTGTTCAATAGCAGGGAATCTTATTACCTTTTTTTTCCAAAATTGAGCTGATGTGTTAAGGCTTATTGCGCAGCATGCAAGCAGTAAAAAAAATCTCATTTAATAAATATATAGCCCTTTAAATGCAAATTGGTTTTAAATGCAAATATACACATAATGTTATATAAAGCTTATTGTAATACAACGGCTTACATTTTATAACATAGACAATATGCTATGTCGCTTT
>CAMLFI010000090.1 GCA_946479225.1 uncultured Mucilaginibacter sp.
CCATTGACTTCTTATAGACGGATTATTGTTAGTGCGATAGCGAAGTAAAAACATAGCAGGGTGTTTCACAAAATACATGAAACAAATGAAACGCGTGAAACGCTTTTTTTAAATAAGCCATTGATTATAAGTTGATTACAAACATGCGATGAAACGCTTGAAACACCAATATCTTCACATTTTTATGATACTATTTTCACATTTTCATGGGCATGTAGTTGAAAATCAGTTGCTTATTGCCAAAAAATACAATTGGTGTTTTGGGAGTAATGTGAAACGCTTTTTTAGGCAAACAGGGCTGTTTTAGAAATTGTACTGATCCTTAAATTTTTCAAAAATCTGGGGGCAAATTTTCTTCCAGCTTTCAGGATTTTCTTCCTGCCAGGTAAATTCAAATTGAGGATAATTTCCTTCTTTTGTTTTGAAGGTATCTTCATCAATATAGTCGTATAGATCTTTGCCTGTTTTTCGTTGAAAAGCCTCAAGGGCAACGTACCAAAAACTTTCAAATTCGTATTCTTCTAAATCATCATTTACCTCGTTGATCAGACTATCGGGATCCTGTTTAGCATTGTAGTAAACCGTCTTTCCTCTGGAAATAACCCAATTCCGGAAATACTCAAATGCATCATCAGAACAGCCACCGTTCATAATATAACCCGCACACCACATTTCAGAATTATAAGTATCGTAAAGTAGCTTATCTGTACGTAAGCGAAAGCCTACCATTTGTTGCGGTGGGAGTTTGCCAATCGCCTTGATCAAAAACTGCTCTCGGTCTTCCTGATTTGAGGTTGCATTTAAAGATTTTTGGATAATGGTCCAATAAATATCTTCATCTAACATTTCGGCTGTTTTTACCAATTTATCTGCGTCGGAATCAGACGTTTCTTTTTTTCCGAAGAGTTTATCAAAAAATCCCATTGCCTGATTTTATAAGAGAGCTAAGGTTACAGGTTAATTTACCATCGTAAAAATATCACTAATTTTTCAAATTGTCAGGAGGACATGAAAACCTTCACTTATACATTTTAACAAACCCATGTCAATAGGCTCAAGGTATTTATAGATATTTGCCTGCGCAAAATCACACCTAATACGTTTTGAATAATACCAAATACTACCTGTCGGCAATTGTAGCGTATGTAATATGGGGCTTTTTTAGCCTGGTGTTGAAGCCGCTGGCCGTTTATCCCTCTGTAGATATACTTTTCTTCCGGGTATTTAGCTGCGCTATTTTAATGCTGGTAGTTGTGGCGCTGTTTAAAAGGCAGGCTTTTAAAGATGCCCTGGGGACTTATAAAGGACTATCAGCTAAGGGAAGGCGCAAAGCGCTATTGCTCAACATTGGCGGGAGTGTGCTGCTGAGTTTTAACTGGTTCAGCTTTATTTATGTAATGAACCACATAAGCGTAAAAGCAGCCGCATTGGCTTATTTGGTTTGTCCCGTGTTAACCACCCTGCTGGCCTGGTTAATTCTGGGCGAAAAGCTAAGCAAACTGCAATGGGGCGCTGTGGGCTTAAGTTTGCTTAGTTGCGTGTTGCTATCCTACGCCAACATAATTGATATGGTTTACAGTAGCCTGGTAGGCCTTAGTTATGCTGCTTACCTGGTTAGCCAGCGCCGCAACACAGGGTTTGATAGATTTTTGGTGCTTACTTTTCATATCGTGCTGTCGGCAATTATGCTGCTGCCATTTTACCCGACTTTTGGCGGACCGATGCCTGCGGAAGATAAATTCTACATATACATGCTCATAATAGCGGTATTGTTTACCATTATACCCCTGTTTTTAAATCTTTTCGCCCTTAAGGGGCTTGGTTCCTCTACATTAGGTATGCTGCTTAATATTAACCCTATAATCGGCTTTACATTGGCAGCTGTAATTTACCATGAGCATATGAGCGGGGTGCAGATATTATCGTACTCGCTGATATTTATTGCGGTGTTGGTGTTTAATGCGGGGCAGGTGTTTGGTGGGAGAAAGAAACGAGAGCTGTCTGGTGTCAAGTAACTTTAAAAAGCAGGACATACGCGCTTAATAGCGATGGGTTTAAACCCATCGCTATTTATATTTAAACCTGCTGACATACAGTTGTCATTACCACTTCGTTTCTTTGAACAAGGTTTCAGGTTGTATGTTATAAGTTGTAAAGCAGTTATCAAAACATTCAACTCACAACCTGCAACTTACAACTAAGGCAAATCATTACTTATCTTTGTAAACACACATGGATTTTAAACTAACCTCTCAATACCAACCCACCGGTGATCAGCCAGGCGCCATAAAACAACTGGTAGACGGTGTTAATAGCGGCGAAAACTACCAAACGCTGCTGGGTGTAACCGGCTCAGGTAAAACTTTTACGGTGGCCAACGTTATCGCGCAAACGCAAAAGCCCACGCTGGTATTGAGTCATAATAAAACCCTCGCCGCGCAGCTGTACGGCGAGTTCAAGCAGTTCTTCCCCGAGAACGCGGTGAACTACTTTGTATCCTACTACGATTACTACCAACCCGAGGCCTTCATCCCCACCACCAACACCTACATAGAAAAGGACCTGCAGATAAACGAGGAGATTGAGAAACTGCGCCTGCGCACTACCTCGGCATTAATGAGCGGGCGGCGGGATGTTATTGTGGTTTCATCCATATCCTGCATTTACGGTATGGGTAACCCCGAAGACTTTGCCGCTTCGGTATTTAAGTTCGCGGTTGGTACAAGGATTAGTCGCAACGCCTTTTTGCACAGATTGGTAGAGATACTATACGCCCGCACCACCGCCGATTTTAAGCGTGGCACGTTCAGGGTTAAGGGTGATACGGTAGATATCTTCCCTGCTTATATGGATCATGCCTACCGCATCTCATTCTTTGGTGATGATATTGAAGAGCTCAGCACTTTCGACATAGGCACCGGTAAAACGGTAGAGAAGATGACCCACATGGTACTTTACCCTGCTAACCTGTACGTTGCTCCGAGGGAGCGTTTTCAGCAATCCATCTGGGCCATTCAGGAAGAGTTGGAGAGCCGCAAGAAGCAGTTTATTGGCGATGGCCGCTTTTTAGAAGCCAAGCGCCTGGAAGAGCGTGTGAATTACGACCTGGAGATGATCCGTGAATTGGGTTATTGCTCTGGCATTGAGAATTACTCCCGCTTTTTTGATGGTCGCGCACCGGGTGCAAGACCGTTCTGTTTGTTGGATTATTTCCCGGATGATTACCTGATGGTGATTGACGAGAGCCACGTTACCGTGCCCCAGATCCGTGCCATGTATGGGGGTGACAGGTCGCGCAAGATCTCATTGGTTGATTATGGGTTCCGCTTGCCTGCGGCATTGGATAACCGTCCGCTTAACTTCCAGGAGTTTGAGCGGTTGGCACCGCAGACCATCTATGTAAGCGCTACCCCTGCCGATTTTGAACTGGAGAAGTCGGGCGGTGTGGTGGTAGAGCAGGTGATACGCCCTACCGGGTTGCTTGACCCACTGATTGATGTGCGCCCTGCCGTTAACCAGGTGGATGATCTGCTGGATGAGGTAGATAAAACCATTAAACAAGGCGACCGCGTACTGGTAACCACCCTTACCAAGCGGATGGCCGAGGAGCTGGCCAAATACATGGACCGCCTGAATATAAAATGCCGTTACATCCACTCGGAAGTAAAGACGCTGCAACGGGTAGAAATATTACGCGATCTTCGTTTGGGTGTGTTTGATGTATTGATAGGTATTAACCTACTGCGTGAGGGATTGGACCTGCCGGAGGTATCATTGGTTTGTATTTTGGATGCTGATAAGGAAGGGTTTTTGCGTTCAGAGCGTTCACTTATACAAACTATTGGTCGCGCGGCACGTAATGATCGAGGCCGGGTTATTATGTATGCTGATAAGATAACCGACTCGATGCAGATAACAATGGACGAAACCAACCGTCGCCGCGAAAAGCAGATCCTTTACAATGCCGAGCACGGTATTACCCCAACAACAGTGGGCAAAACCAAAGCGGAAATTATTGAGCAAACATCTGTTATGGATTTCCAGGGTGGGGTGCAGAAGGCTTATGTGGAAACGGATACGCTTACGCTGGCTGCCGATCCGATTGTGCAATACATGAGTAAAGGGGATCTGAAAAAATCCATCGACAATACTAAAAAAGACATGCTGGCAGCAGCCAAGGATATGGACTTTTTACGTGCCGCCAAACTGCGCGATGAAATGTTTGCTTTGGAGAAGATGATGGAAGAGAAGTTTAGTTAGTGGATGTGCAGATATGCGTATGTGCGGATGTGCAGATGCATGGCTATGCGGATAATTGCTCTTCAAAATTATATCATTTGCACATCTGCATATCTACTCATCTGCACATCGTAATAATGACATTCCATTGATGTAACAATTGCCCTTAATCCAGCATCAAACAATTGTGTAAAATCATAAGCAATCATTTTACACGTTATAGTGTTATATTTGTAGTTTAAACCTGTTAAAAGAATGTTTTTACGTTTTCTGCTAATTTGTATCCTGATTATATATGCCGTTCGCCTGCTGCTCCGCTTTTTAATACCCTTGTTTTTTCAAAGCCTGGTTAACAAAGCGCAGCAGGGCCAGCAAGGTTATAATGCCCAAAACCAGCAAAAGCCTACGGGAAAGATCAATATAGATTTTATACCCGAGGAGGCTACCAAAAGTAAAGTGCCCGATACAGAAGGCGACTTTGTTGAGTACGAAGAAATTAAAAAGTAAATGATCCCTGAAGAACTATACAAACGCAGGCGCAGGCATGATAATACGCCCGCTACTATGGTTCTGATTATTACCAACTACATAGTTGCCACTATACTTTTTACCTCAGTAAGTGCGAGCAGCTGGTTTTTTTACGTGGTTTTGGCAGGCTTAGCATGGTATAACTTCTACACCATCCGCCGTAACCGCGATGAGATAACCCGCGTTAATATTATTGCCTATGTGGTTGGCTGGGCCGGCATTGTTTTGCTGTATTTTGTCACCCGAAATATTTAAGCAAAAATCCTTTTTAGCTTTGCCGTTTCAATTGTCGCTTAAATTTCTATTTTTGGGCGGTACAATTAATTCCAATTTAAATCAAGTAGATGAATAACTGGTTCAAGCGCAATGGCATCCATTTTGCCATTATCGGCATATTTTTTATAATGTGCTTTGTTTATTTTACGCCTGCGTTTCAGGGTAAAACCTTAGGCCAAAGCGACGTAACCGGCGCGCAATCAACCCAAACGGAGATAAATACCTACAAGGAAAAGGGCCAAACCATATTGTGGACCAATCAGATTTTTGGTGGTATGCCCGTATTCCAGATCTGGGTTCCTTATACCAATAACATCGCCAGTTATGTTGTAAAAGCCCTGAAAGCTGTATTCCCTAACCCAATTGATACGGTGATGCTGCTTTTAGTTGGTGCATACTTTTTATTTATTGTGTTAAAGTTAAACCCCTGGCTGGCAGCTGCGGGCGCGGTGGCTTTTGCTTTCTCGTCATACAACATTATCTATATTGTAGCGGGGCACTCCAACCAAACATTTGCGATAGCTTTTTTTGCGCCCATTGTGGCCAGCATAATTTTAACGCTTCGCGGAAAATACATATTAGGCGGTGCCCTTACAGCTTTGTTTCTGGCCATGGAAATTCGGGCCAACCACCTACAAATGACTTATTACCTGATGCTGGCGGTTTTAATACTGATAGGCATAGAGGTGTTTCATGCTATTCGCAATAAAACCACTACCAGCTTTTTAAAATCAGCAGCTTACCTTGTTGGTGGTTTGGCAATTGCTGTTGCCGTTAACGCATCAATGCTATGGAGCAATGCCGAATACGCTAAATACACCATTAGAGGCCAATCAAATTTGACCAAAAATGTGAAGGAGCCCAGCAATGGTTTGGATAAAGAATATGCTTACCAATGGAGCCAGGGTGTTGCTGAATGCTTTACCTTTTTAATACCCAATGTATATGGAGGCGCTTCGAGCGTAGAAAATATAGATCAAAACTCCAACATGGTGAAGGTTATTACGGCAAAGGGACTGCCCGAGGCCGATGCCGTAAAATATGCGCAACAGGTGGCCGGGCGATTCCCCGGGTTTATTACTTACTGGGGCAATAAATCGTTCACTAGCGGGCCATGGTATTTTGGCGCGGCCATATGCTTCTTGTTTATTCTGGGTTTACTCATTGTTAAGGATCGCTTAAAATGGTGGTTGTTGGGCACAGTAATACTTACTATGCTGTTGTCCTTCGGCGGGAATTTCCCTTACGTTTCTGATCTTTTCTTTAACTATTTCCCGCTATATAATAAATTCCGCGCGGTTGAGTCCATATTGGCAATTACAAGCCTCTGTTTCCCTATTCTGGGCATTTTAGCCATAAAGGAAATTATGGAGGGCAAAGACAAAAAAGATCTGCAGAAAAAATCTCTGATTGCATTAGGCATTGTTGGTGGTTTGGCATTTATTTTCTTGGTGTTGCCCGATGCCTTCTTAAGTTTCCGCCCATCAAACCAAGCTGAGGGCGTAGGATATCTTACACAAGGGCTTCAGGGCGATAGTGCGACTGCCACCGCTTTATCAAACGCCATTGTGCAAGATAGGATTAGCCTTGCGCGTTGGGACGCTTTTCGTTCTTTGGTATTCGTGGTATTAGCTTTCGGTATTGTTTTTCTTTTCATCAAACAAAAGATCAGTACCCTGATATTTTCACTGGCCTTTTTGGTGTTGGTTTTGGTGGATATGTGGCAGGTTGATAAACGCTATCTGAAAGATGAAAATTTTGCTGAAAAGCAATTAACCAACAAACCTGAGCCGCGCGAAGTTGATAATTTTATTATGCGCGACACCGACCCTAATTTCAGGGTGTTTGATGCAACTACGGATCCAACAACTGATATGTTTAATCCGTTCTTCCATAAATCATTTTCAGGATATTCGGCCGCCAAGCTAAAGCGTTTTCAGGAATTGATTGACGCGCAGTTTACCAAAAGCGTTAATCAGGATGCTTTGGACATGCTTAACGTTAAATACATTCTAACTGCTAACCAGCGGGCTGATGCAGTAACCATGCAAAAAAATCCTACAGCTTGCGGCAATGCATGGTTTGTAAAAAGCGTAAAATATGCAAAAACTGCTGATCAGGAAATGCAGGCCATTAGTAGTTTCGATCCAAAACTGGAGGCCATAGTTAATGAGCAGTTTAAGCCATTAGCGGGCAATGAGACCACATTTGACCCAGCCGCTACAATTAAGTTAGTGCATTACAGCCCCGATACCTTAAAGTACAAAAGCGGGTCAACTGCTGAGCAGATAGCCGTTTTCTCTGAAATATATTATGATAAAGGCTGGGCCATGTACATAGATGGTAAAGAAACGCCGTACTTCCGCGCCGATTACCTGTTGCGTGCAGCCAAGATACCTGTGGGTAACCATGATATTGAATTTGTTTTCCACCCGGCATCCTACTATACCGGCGAAAGTATTTCGTTAGCGGGTTCAATTCTGCTGGTGTTAGCCATTGGGGCGGCGGGTTATACCGAGACACGAAAGAAAACTGCAAAAAAAGCGTAAGCGCTTAGCAATAATAGAAAAAGGATGGCTCAACGCCATCCTTTTTTGTTAGTGAAACTTGCTATGTGGCTTGTAGAAAAATAATTTAAATTTGAGCCCGTCAATAATTATAACCAATTATACCAGCCTGATAAATGAAGAAAATATCTATTTTATTACTGTCCGCCTTATTGGCCGGATGCGCTCAAAAAGAAAAGCAAGCTTTTACTGTACACCTGGTAACTGTTGATCCGGGCCACTTCCACGCCGCGTTAGTGCAAAAAACCATGTATCCCGAAGTAGATACCGTAGTGCAGGTTTACGCCCCGGAGGGAAATGATCTGCAGCAGCATATGGATAGGATATCAGCCTATAACCAACGCGCCGAGAACCCTACTGACTGGAAAGAAAAGATCTTTATTGGCAGCCATTTCTTCGATGAAATGATAACGCAGAAAAAAGGAAACGTAGTGGTACTGGCCGGGAACAATGAGAAGAAAACAAGCTATATAAAAAGATCAGTAGATGCCGGTTTGAATGTGTTGGCTGATAAACCGATGGTGATTAACCGTGCAGGTTTTGAAACTTTAAAAAGCGCTTTTGAGTCCGCAAAAAAGAATAACGTGCTGTTGTATGATATAATGACCGAACGATACGAGATAACCACCATTTTACAGCGCGAGCTTTCTATGCTGCCCGAAGTTTTCGGCAAATTGGAGCAGGGGACTGCCGAGAACCCCGCCGTTACTAAAGAGAGCGTGCATTACTTTTACAAATACGTATCGGGCAAGGTATTGGTTAGACCACCCTGGTTTATGGATGTTGCACAGCAAGGGGAGGGCATAGTTGATGTTACCACCCATTTGGTAGATCTTGTACAGTGGGAGTGTTTTCCGGAAAAAGCCATTGATACTACCGGCATTAAAATGCTTGCGGC
>CAMLFI010000091.1 GCA_946479225.1 uncultured Mucilaginibacter sp.
TGCTGCCATAGCCGCTAACACCTGGTACCTGGTAAAAGCGACGGAAAGCCTTACGGGAAAGCCCGTGCCATTGACGGAATATAAACTGGCCCGAAAAGACCTGTATGTAAAATCTGCCAACCTATCTGCCGCGTTTGAGCGGATGACATCTGAGCCGAAGAGTAAGCAGCGTAATATTAAGGATGTGCACAAATTTGTGGTGCTTAACCATATTCTGTCGTCGTATATAGCCACGGTAGCAGGGGAGGTAACCATTAAGCCCGATTACAAGGCACGGCCGGACGCGCTTAGACTGATAAGGAAGAGTTTGGCGCTGTTAAACGAGTCTGTAAAAAAGTTAGGAGGCACCAAAGTAGAGTTTTACGATGATAAAACCACTTTGCTTTTAGAAGAAAAGCCAGGCACCGTGAACGACGCCCTGCTTAAAGAGCAACTGGAATTTATCAATAAGATCAGCGTTGATATTACCAAGGTTACCGATGCGGTGCTGAAGTAGTGGTGTTAGCTAACGAAGAAAATTAATCAATTATTTTTGCCAGGTCGCGGTAAACCAACGTTGGTTCGCCATTGGTATTAATAATATCCAGCTGCAGGTCTTTCAATTCAGCACCGTGATAGCTTATGCCTTTAGTGCGCTTAATTCCTTCCAACTTATTCCAGCTATTGATCAAAACCAAGCTTTTCGCATATATGCCACCGCCGCTAATGTCTACTTTCATATAGTTTTTGTCGGCAATGGTTGTTAAACCCTCAAAGTTGAAAGTGAGGTTTACGGTACCCTTATCCAAAAATTGTCTGATCAGCTCTTTTTTGTATTGTATTGATGATGGATCAAGCGTCGCAAAAATATTATTCGTATTAGTTGACTTACACGATGATGCTAGTATTGCGCAACTAATAGCGGCAACGATGATAGAACTTTTCATGATGATCAGGTTTTAATTATATGCAATATAGGCTTTTTCTATTGACCTGACTACATGCCAACTACAACAATCCATTTGCTTTAAAAAACTGTTGGATGTTATCGGGCTCAGTCATTAAATACGTTTGGATCCCTAATTTTTTAGCAACTTCCAAATGCTGCGGACTATCATCAATAAAGAGTGTTTCGGCAGGGTTTAGGCTGTTTTCCTGTAATATCTGTTCAAATATTTCAGGATCGGGCTTACGTTTACCTACCAGGTGCGAGTAGTAAAGCTTTTCAAAAAGATCATCATTATTTTCCATCCCAAACTCCGACTTTAAATAATGGTGCACATAATCATAATGAATGGCGTTAATATTACTCAGCAAAAAAGTGCGGTATTTGCCTTTTAATTGCGCCAATAGCTCATGATTTCCCTTTGGGATGCCCACAAATATGGCGTTCCATGCGTCATCAATCTGTTGGTCGGTGAGTTCCGGTTTTTTTGTCAGTTCCCTTATCCGGTCTCTGAAGGCTTTGGGTGTTATCTGCCCACGTTCCAATGCGTTAAAAACATCGTCTTGCTGGCGGTGGCCATAAAATTCGTGGGCGTTGGTAATGCCCAGCTGTTTCCACGCTTCGGCCACTTTGTTAAAATCTATTTGGTAGATGACATTGCCGTAATCAAAAATTATATTTTTTATATTATTCATAACAAGTAAAGGCTACCTACTAAAGCAGTATTATTTGCAGCCAAAAATATAATTATTTAATTAAGTGGATGTTAGGAGGGAGCCATTAAAAAAAGGAATTTTTAAACAAATACACTTTGTTTTATGAAGGTAAAGTCGTAAAATTGCAGCCTGAAATTTAACAGATTTCACTGCGCCTATAGCTCAGTTGGTTAGAGTAGAAGACTCATAATCTTTTGGTCCCTGGTTCGAGCCCAGGTGGGCGCACTTTTAACACCTCTTAGTAATAAACTAAGGGGTGTTTTATTTTACCCAATTTTATGCTTGCCTAAATCTGTTTACATAAAGCTTTTAGTCTGTTAATTATTTGATATCTTGGGTCCACAATGTTATCAGTATGCGCTGATAAATAGATTGTTGCAGTTTTGCTTGAAAACGTTGGAAGGGATTTGCTTTTTTATAAAACATATTTAATAAGGTTTTCGTAAACCCGTATATTACCCATTCCTAACAAACTATAGATTGCGCCAAAATAAAAGCGGCCAATTGATATGGCCAATTATAACCGATAAAATGTGTAAACAACCTAAAAACAGGTATAACCTGGGGCTGCTAGTAATTTTAATAATGTTTTTTTGTTGTACGCATTTATATGCACAACAAAATTTATCCGGAAAGCAAAATGTAAAGTTTACCCATATCACCACCAGCGACGGGCTATCGCAAAGTACAGTTACATGTATTTTAAAGGATAGGTACGGTTTTATGTGGTTCGGTACAGAGGATGGGCTAAATAAATATGATGGCTACCGTTTTACTATTTATCGTAATAAATTAAGTGATAAGAAGAGTATTGCCGGCAATAGTATAACAGTGCTTTATGAAGATAGGGCAGGCAATATATGGATAGGTACAAAAGAGGGTTTAAGCAAGTATAATCGCATTGATAATACTTTTATAAACTATTACGCCAGCCTTACCGATCCAAACACATTAACAAATGCCAGTATCAATACAATATGCGAAGGCGAAAATGGCAATATGTGGATAGGCACATTTATAAATCTTAACTTATTAAATCCTAAGACAAATAAAATTACCCATTATATAGCAGACAATAAACCAGGAAGCTTAAGTAATACGCGGGTAACCAGTATAATAAAAGACAGCCGGCACCGCCTATGGGTAGGTACAGATAACGGGTTAAACCTTTTTAATGCTAAAAGCGGGAAGTTCACCACTTATCTTCATAATGATCTTGATAAAAATAGCATAAGCAGCGGTAACGTAAAAGTTATGACCGACGCCGGCGATGGCAAGTTGATTATTGGAACCAATGATGCCGGTTTGGATATATTTAATATACAAACCGGCATTTTTAGCCATCACCTTGCAAAAAAAGGCGACACTTCAAGTATTAGTCACAACACTGTTCATGCCCTTGCTAAAACTAATGGCGGTAATTTTTGGGTTGGTACCGAAGAAGGTCTTGATTTTTATAACGCCGGTGATGATAAATTCACCACTTATAAAAATTCTTCGGCCGATAATACAAGTTTAAGCGGTTCATCAGTAAGAGCGGTATTGGTGGATGATCTGGGTACATTATGGGCGGCCGCAAGTTCTGCCGGAATAAGTAAGTATGACAAAAGTCTGCCTTTATTTAAAGTGTATCGCTATTTGTATGGTGATAAAAGAGGGCTGTCTGGCAGAGAAGTAACTTCATTTGCTGATGCAGATAACGGCAATATGTGGGTTGGTACCGACGGGGGGGGCGTAAATTTATTTGATACAAAGAATAATACATTTAGTTATTACCGGTACCGCGAAAATGTAAAGAACGGCATATCTGCTGACAATGTACTTGCCCTTTTAAAAAGCAAAACAGGTAACCGTTTGTGGATAGGCAGTTATACCGGCGGATTGGATCTGTTTGATATTGATAAAAACAAGTTCACCAATTTTACAAAGGGCAATCGTGTCGATCAATTATCTGATGAGAGGGTGTTTGCTTTAATGGAGGATGGTAAAAATAATTTGTGGATAGGTACAAACGGTGGGGGTGTTAATATACTTGACCCCAGTCTAAAAAAAGTTGCCAAAATTAGAAGCGAGTACAACAACGATAAAACCATAAGCAGTGATGTAATACGCTGTTTTTACGAAGATAAAAACGGCGACATCTGGATTGGTACTTACAACGCCGGAATTAGTGTTTACCATACAGCAACACATACTATAAGCAGGCTTAATAAGGCCAACAGTAACCTTTCAAACAATATTATTTTTAGTATCACAGGCGACAAAAATGGCAATGTATGGGTAGCTACCGGTGGTGGGTTAAATAAGTTTTTACCCGGCAAAAATCAATTTATAGCCTATACAACCACAAACGGACTGGCAAATAATAATATTTACAGTATGGTTTATGATAATGACGGTTATATGTGGTTAAGCACCAGCATGGGGTTAAGCCGTTTTGATATTAAAAAAAATACTTTTAAAAACTTTACATTAAAAAATGGCTTGCAGGACCACGAGTTTAAACTAAACGCGGGTTTAATGTCGCGTGCAGGCGAGATTTACTTTGGTGGCGTAAATGGCTTCAACCGCATTGACCCCAGGTACATACCCGAGAATAGAAATATTCCAAAAGTGATAATAACAGGTTTCGAACTGTTCAATAAACCAGTGGTTGCCGGTTTGGCCAATTCTCCTCTAAAACAGTCTATTGGTGACACACGTGTTATTACTTTAAACCATGCTCAATCAATATTCACGTTTGAATTTTCAGCTTTAAACTATACAGTACCCGAAGACAACAGTTATGCTTACATGCTTGAAGGTTTTGAAACGGACTGGAATTATGTAGGTAGTCAGCATAGAGCCACGTATACAAATCTTAATGCCGGCACATATACTTTTAGGGTTAAAGCAGCCAATAATGATGAGGTTTGGAATGAAAAGGGCACCGCTTTACAAATTATAATATTACCGCCGTTTTGGTTAACCTGGTGGTTTAAGGCGTTGGTAGTTTTATTTATTATGGTTGTATTATATGTTGTATATAACTACAGGGTAAAAACTATAAAAGCCCAAAAAGTTGTGTTGGAAAGGCAGGTTACCCGGCGCACCCAAGAAGTGCTGAACCAGGCAGAGGATCTGAAAAAATTAAATAATGATCTGATAGAACAAACAGAAGAACTGCAAACGCTAAATGAAGAGCTGCATGAGCAACGCCTGCAAGAGGAGAAGGCCCATGCAAGTGCCGAACAGGCTAGATTGGATGCTGAACGTGCAAACAAAGCCAAGAGTATATTTTTAGCCACTATGAGCCATGAAATACGTACACCGATGAACGGTGTTATTGGAATGGCCGCACTACTTGGCGAAACTAAACTCAATGAAGAGCAACACGAGTATGCAGAAACCATTATCCACAGCGGCGAGGCACTATTGAATGTTATAAACGGGATACTTGATTTCTCAAAGATCGAATCGGGTAAAATGGATCTTGACCCACACGAATTTGAATTAAGAATTTGTATTGAAGAGGTGTTTGATCTGTTTGCCAAAAAAACCGCCGAAAATAACATCGACCTTATTTACCAAATTGATCATCGTTTGCCATCATTACTGATTGCTGATGGTATGCGCCTGCGGCAAATATTGATCAACCTGATAAACAACGCTATTAAATTTACACACGCAGGCGAAGTCTTTTTAAATGTCACACTGGTTAATCAGACCGGTAGTGAGTTAGAACTGGCTTTCGAGGTGGTTGATACAGGTATAGGTATACCGGAAGAAAAGTTACCACAATTATTCGAGGCATTTACGCAGGTCGATTCGTCAATAACACGTAAATACGGCGGCACCGGTTTAGGACTGGCAATTAGCAAACGACTTATACAGCTAATGGGGGGGGCAATAACCGTAGAAAGCGAAGAGAATAAAGGCACCAAATTTAAATTTACTATAAAGTGCGATGCTTTGCAGCATGATCGCCTGGAGGCATCTGCACTTCCTGATATCAAGGATAAAAACATCTTAATAGTTGACGATAATGCAACTAACTTAAAAGTATTAAAAGGGCAATTGGAGATATGGAACCTTAATACCACTTCTACTCACTCAGCGGCTGAAGCCCTGGCACTTTTAAAAGCCGGAAGTGTTTTTGATATGATAATTACCGATATGCAAATGCCCGAAATGGACGGCCTTGCATTTACCAGGATAATTAAAAAAATGTATCCCCTTATACCGGTAATTTTATTGAGCTCAGTAGGCAATGAATCACAAAAAAATTATCCAAACTTATTTGCCGCCACGCTAACTAAACCGGTTAAGCAGCACCACTTAAGCATGGCCATACAAAATGAGTTTAAGCATAAACAGTATTTAGATAATAGCGAGCACAAAACAACTTCGGTTTTATCTGTTGATTTTGCTGTTGAGAACCCGGCCAGCATATTGGTGGCAGAGGACAATTTGATCAATCAAAAACTCATAATGAGAATTTTGGAAAAGCTCGGATTTGAAGCAACACTGACAAATAATGGACGTGAGGTGCTGGATGAGCTTAACAGGAAGATACATGATATTATACTGATGGATATACAGATGCCCGAGTTAGATGGGTTGGAAACAACGCGTATTATTCGTAAAATGGACAATATTACGCAGCCATATATCGTAGCTATGACGGCTAACGCGATGCCCGAAGACCGCGAGGAATGCTTTGCAGCGGGCATGGATGGTTATGTTTCAAAACCGGTTAAGTTGGAGTTGCTTATAAATGTATTGCGCGAGGGCCACAAAGCCCAAAAGGATAAATAAATATAGTCTTATCTTGCCTCTTGATAGTTTAATCATTAAACTACGTTTTTGCCTTGTTACAAAAAATATCTGCAGATTAACGACGGCATTTTAACCGTTATAGTAATATTTCTTAAGAGAGGTGAATTTTCAGTATGGTAATATTCCTTAATAAAAAGGTAATTTTATTAATCTTTAAATGGGTAATAAAATGTTAATTCGAAATGCCAATTTTATCTTAAATATCAGCAATTGCGAGTGTTCGGGAATCCATATTATGTGGAGTCTAAACAGAAAGATATTAAACTAATTCATTCGCAAATGATAGGATTTTTAAATGTTAATTATTAGAAAAATGCAGTTCGATTCAAGCTTTTGGGTAGCATCAAAGACGAACCTGGTAAGTAAACAATGAGGGTACACCAGGCTTCATTTTAGTATAAGCGGGTTAAGCCGCGTTATCAATAGATGCGCGGCTTTATTATTGATACACTATCGCCTAAACGACATTAAATACAAATAAACAAATGACAAAAAAAGTTCTAATTTTCATTGCGGCGCTACTTCCTGCTGTAACCTTCGGTCAGACGTATAAAAAACATACTTCAAGCAAGGAAAAATTATCTATTCAGCTATCAGAAGGTGTCTTAAATATTACTCCATTAACGGATAAATCTATCCGTGTGCAATGGCAGAAGGATTTGCCCGTTGAGAAGCAGGAATTTGTGTTGATCAACAAGCAAACAGCACCGGCTTTTAAAGTGACAGAAACACCGGCCCAATTAAAGCTAAGCACCAAGGCGGTAACGGTATTGTTTGATAAGAAAAACAGTACACTTACCTACGCAAACAGCGCCGGTAAAGTGTTTCTCCGAGAAAAAGCCAATAGCCGTAAGTTGGTATCAGGTACTGTAATGGGAGAGGCTTGTTACTCAGCAGAACAGGCATTTAATTCGCCGGCTGATGAATATGTATTTGGGTTAGGGCAGTTCCAGGATGGATATTACAACCTGCGCAACGTATCCCGCAAATTGATCCAGGTTAATACGCAAATTGCCATCCCTTTTATTTATTCGAGCAAGGGATACGGCATTTTATGGCACCAGTATGGGTTAACAACATTTAACCCAACCGACAATGTAGTAGAGCTTGCTAAAAAAGATACCAATGCTGTGCAAGTGCGCTATGAAGATGTTACTACAACAGCAGGTACCCAACGAGTATCTCAGCAGCAGGCACTTTATGCTGGAAAGTTCAGGTTGGATAAAGCCGGCGACTACACATTTATGCTTGATTTGGGCGACATGGAAAGCCGTCATTTGCTGCTTATAGACGGTATAGCTCGTATAGATCAGTCAAACCAATGGTTGCCGCCTGCCGCAAGCAAGATCATTAATCTTGGCGCCGGTGAGCACACCGTACAGGTGGTTTGCAAAGCAGCAAATAAACCAAAATTGTCATGGAAGCCGGTAGCTGATGAAAACGTATTTCGTTCACCTAATGCTAAATCTTTGGATTACGTAGTGTTTTACGGCGGTGCCGATGAGGTGATCACCAATTACCGCAACCTATCCGGCAATGTGCCGATGCTGCCTTTATGGGCTTATGGATTTTGGCAATGCCGCGAACGTTATACTTCTGGCAAACACCTGGTAGAAACCATTAAAGAGTTTAGAAAAAGAAATTTGCCGGTTGACGTTATAGTGCAGGATTGGCAATATTGGGGTAAATACGGATGGGGCGTACCTAAATTTGATGAAACCAATTACCCAAATCCCGAAGGCTTTATAAAAGAATTACATGATTTAAACTCTCATTTCTCTGTATCGGTATGGGAAAATCTTGATAAAAAATCAGACATCGCCAAACCTTATCTTGAAAAGAATTTATTCATAGCTAACAGCCCCTGGATAGACATTTACAATCCTGAAGCTCAAAAAACACATTGGGCCGCTCTAAACACCAATTTATTTGCCAAAGGCGTTGATTCGTGGTGGATGGACGCTACCGAGCCGGAGAATGACGGCTTGGTTGGCAAGCAAACTTATTTTGGCTTAGGCGAATTTTACCGGCTTACC
>CAMLFI010000092.1 GCA_946479225.1 uncultured Mucilaginibacter sp.
GGAGCAACCAGGGACATGCCAACTTAATTTTAGATAACATGATAGCGGAAAAAAAGGTAAAGCCGTTTATTATTGTGATGACCTATGGCATGACCAATAGATCTGTAAGAGTTAACGGCGTTAGGCAATTTGCAGTTGATACATTTAAAACCGTTTTATTAAAGGAATTGGTGCCGTATGTTGATGCTAACTTCCGCACCATTGCTACCAGAAATGGCCGCGCAATGGCGGGCCTTTCAATGGGTGGCCGCGAAACAAAAGAAATAACATTAGCCAACCCCGAAGTATTTGCTTACTGGGGACTATTAAGTGGCGGCGAATATGCGCCTGCAGACCTGAAAGGCAAAATGAAACCGAAGTTTTTATTTATTAGCGCAGGTGATAAAGAAGCCAGAGCAGCCACTATCCCGAAAGCCGAAACCGACCTAAAGGCCGCCGGTTATAATGTTGCTACCTACATTTCTAAAAACACGGCGCACGAGTTTCAAACATGGCGTCGCAGTTTGCTGGTGATGGCTCCGCTTTTGTTTAAATAATAAATGATAAGCTATTTTAAATTGATAAATGGGGCGCAAGCCCCATTTTGCTTTAACAGCACAATTTACGGGTTTTAACGTTATTTGCTTTATGGCCGATGTGCATAGCAAAGAAGTGCGGAGTTAAAGTTGTCTAACGCCGCAAGAAATGAGATAGTCGGCTATCGGGTTGTAAAGGTCAGGGCTCCTTGTAGGATCTTCTATATCACCCGGTGGCACAAATATTATCATTCCTTCCCTAGCTCTAGTGAGTAACACTCGGTATTTATTTAGCGCAAAGTTTTGAGCTAAAATACCTTTCTTTTTTTGCCATTTGGATCCATTGAAAGAATTAAAATCCCATAATTTGCCGTTACGCCTTAAATCTGCATCCCAACAAACTCCCGTCCAGTCCAATTCTAAGCCTTGCACATCGAATTCTGTTGCAGGAACTTCTAAGTAGTAAGATGACCGCGTATCGTGGCGATCATTTAGAAACCAATGAGTGGCTTCGAAATCTAAAGTAACTTCTATACCATACGGTCTAAGCCTTCGCGCGCCTGAGCTAGCAACTAACCCCATTCTTCTAGAGCCTTTGCATTGATTTCTTAACCATTTCTTTGCTTGCTCTAGGTCTCTCGTCAAATAAATTTCGAAATTCTTTAACTCGTTGTCGTGAAGCTCTTTAGCTAAAATAGGTTCGTTGATTAATACTAAGTTAACCCAGTTGGAAAGTTGTTCAGCTTTATAGGATCTGATTGAAACATCTAAGTGAAGATACGCTTCTTCTATCACTACCACGTTTGATGGTAGTTGATCAAATAAAGTCATATTACCTGTGCTGTGATTGCCTGTTTTCAACTGCGGTGATATATAAATCTTCCAGTCATTAAACTTTTCCTTTAAAACCCTTCCCCATTCAGGAAGACCAGCTTCTCCAGTGTTTATTTCTTGCCCACCACCTACTAAAGCAACAACAGCGGCCCAACCGTCATTTCTGCTCATAATCTCTAACATTATTTCAGCTTCCGATAAATTTCGCTGGAATTTTTTGTTAGACTGTTCAGCGTTCCATGCCCTTTGCGCTTCATCAAAAATCACTATTCTATTATTAGGAATGGCGTCAGCCTCTTCGAAATAATGGGATATAAAATGATGAACGTTTTCAATAAAAGAGATGTCCCGACTTGTTGATTTTTTGGTGACTTTAGGGTTTTTTAGTTTAGCCCTTTTATATGCATCACGTGACAAAGCTTCTCTCAACACTTTTACTAATGGTCCATTCCCAGAGAGAAATGTTGCAATTGACCCATCTTTATTTTGAAATGCCTTATGATGTACAATATTAAGCCCGGCAAGTGTTTTGCCCGCACCAGGCACCCCAGTAATGAAACAAATTATTTTGTCGTTGTTCTTTTTGGCCTCATCAATGGCGGCTATAACAGCTTTTGATGTACTCGTTAGGTTTTTTATTCTTGCGTGTGACCTCGAAATTTCAACGACCGATTTGCCAGAATACAACGTCTGCGCTGCTTCAATAATGGTTGGCGTGGGATAATAGGCACTGCTATTCCATTTTACATAATCAATCGGATTTTCACTTTTACAGGTAGATACTACGTTTTGAAGAATTGTTGCGAAATTACTGGAGTTAGCTAATAGAATATTTCCGATCGAATTTTCAAACTTCAACATTTCGTTCTCAATATCTTTTGCTTCAGTAGAAAGTAAAATTGGAACTATATTTCTGTTTTTAGACTCAAAATGGAAATCACGTAAATCCAAACAATAATCCATTAATTGTTCTTTATCCAAACTTAAGTGGTCGGTTTGCCCCACTTTAAACTCAACCACTATTATTAAATCATTTGCTATTAAAACAACGTCGATACGCTTTTCCCTACGGGCAATCGTATACTCGAGAAGTATGGCAAAATCCTTAATTTCCGAATTTTTCTCTATTGCTTCTAAAAAGGACGATTTTAAAATTAAAACCGCCTCTCGCCAAGCGCGAGTTTGTGTATGTATTTGCTGGTAAAAACCGGCTAATTCTGCCTGGTTTGTAAGGGCTCCTATTATTCGTTCTTCATCGTCATTGATGAAATCACCGACAGATTTTGCGTAGAAAGCCCCCATTATCTGACAAATTTTGGAGAGTCAAAAAAATCTTTGAATGGAATATTCAAGGCGATTGTAAGCTTTTCGAGGTTCTGAATAGAGATATTTCGCCTGCCGTTTTCTACGTCGGTAACATAGGTCCTGTCAATTTCCGCCTTGTTTGCTAAAGCTTCTTGTGATATGCCTAAATTATTCCGTAACTCCTTGATTCGCTGACCAACAGCTAGCTTAATACTCATTCAGCAATTTCAGTTATTGTAGACAATAAGCCAACGGACTATAAGTGTCATTTGTCTAAAGTTCACTTATATCCGATTGCAGCTGTTTGATAACGAGATTATTTTAGCATGATGGAAAATGCGAACAATTTCATTTTTAAGGTCAAGGCAGGAAATTTAAAGTTCGAAAGAATTGAGCCGCCTTTATTTGAGCTCGATTTAATTTTAATAGAATCGTCATTGCCACAGATACTAGCTACTATGCTGATTAAAGCATACAAAGATGGCGTTTCTAAGTTTAGCGAGCTATTGTGTTGGTTGGAGCTTAGCAATCCGCTGAAATTTGATCAATCATTAGGTCAAAAATTTTACGAATACAAATTGAAGAAGTTCCTAATGAATTTTGCAGGAAACAGACTGACTTATGATTACGGGTCGCAAGCAAATTACTTGCTTGAAAACGCCGAACTTGTTTTATCAAATGTGACGTTTACACTAAAAAATAGTGAATTATTAATCACATTTCATTGCAATTGGTGATAATCGAAGGAACCCGTCAGCAGGGCAGCTTCGGGCGAAATCAGGTAATTTCGATAGTTACCAAGAGAGCGGGGCAAGCCAAGTGTGGTGAACTCACCAAGCGATTTGAGTGGTGTTCCACGGGCTGATTTTTGCTGTTCCAAACTGTTCCAAATCCTATAAAAAACAGCCAAAAAAAGGCCTAAAAGTGTTCCAAACTGTTCCACGACAAAATACATTAGTGCTAATAATCAACAACTTAGTACCGTCAACAACTTTTACACCCTTTACATTTTTTGGAACAGTAAACTACCCCGGATACTCCGCTACCGCCTCCTCATTTATCGGCCGTTTATTAAGCAATGCCCCCACCATCAGCACCAGTGCCGACAGAATAATAACCTGGATGATGATAGGGCGGTTGATGAGCGGGATGCGCAGTTGTGGGGTTAAGGACAGGAACAGCAATATGGTGATGAGTCCGCGCGGCGCTACAAATACCAGTGGGGAGAGGGGCATTTTAGCTGCCTTTAAAATAAGCGTCCGTACCAAAAATATCCCGGCAGTTATCCCTACCGACCAAACCAGCGTATCGGTAGCAATTAGTTCGTCGGTTTCTATAAGGTAACCAAACAGCAAAAAGAACAGTGCCCTTACCAAAAAAGTGGCTTCGATGGTTATTTCTTTAAATTTTTTCACTTCGATGTGCAGCACGCTTGGCTCTAGTTTTTGAACGAAGCCGATGTGTTTAATTTTCTCCAGATTATTGAGGAACAGTCCGAATACCAATATAAAAATCAGCGAAGGCAGGTGGAACACTTTTGAGATCTCGTAAACCAGGATCACCAAAAATATAATGGGTACAAATTTAATGTGATGCTGAAGCCTGCCCAGCATAAAGGAGAGCGCCCCCGTGGCAACGAATGATATCAACACGATTATAATAAGCTCCACAAAAAACTGAACGAAAGACATTACGCCAAAAGTGGTGTGCAGGGCTATAAAATTGAAAAGTATTACGCCGAGGATATCGGAAATTGAACTTTCGTAAATAACAAATTCGCGCTGCCCCGCAGTAAAGTTTCGGGTGGCAGGTATGGCTATTGAACTGCTGATGATGGCCAGCGGTACAGCGTTAGCTAAACATTGCTGCATATTGTAGCCGGCCAAATAATGTATAGTTAGGGCTATCCCGAAAGAAAGTACCAAAATGGGTACTAACGCTACCCAAACGGTTTTGCCCACGAGGGGCAGCTTGCCTTTATCAAGTTCAAGCTCTAACGCGCCCTCCAGTACGATGAGAATAAGCCCAATAGTGCCCAGAACAGGCAAAATACTGCTCAAATTGAACAAAACAACGCCGAAAAGATTGCAAAGTTGCTTAACTATATAACCCAAAGCCAGCAACAAAATAACCGACGGAATTTTGGTTTTTGCCGATGTAAAATCGAAAATATAAGCTAACAGAACTAATGTACAGAGTGTTATGATGATGCCTACTGTCATGCTTTAATGGTTGGTGTCTTGCAAAAATGGCAAGGTAATATTTTAACCCGACAGGCGACGGGTTGTTTTGAATGGAGTATTAATAAGATAATCCGTCAGCGGGGCTAATTTTTGTTTCACCAGCGGAACAAAAATCACCAATTTCACAAAACACTGATAAACAAAAAGTTAATCTAAATCCACAGCTAAATTTCCTGACGAATAAGTAGTTTCATCTTGTTTCACTTTCAATCACAAAGCGTTAATAATAAATAAGTTAGCAAATTTTCTGTTTCACCGCGTTTCACATTGTTTCATATATTCGTGAAACGCACACCGCATAGTAAAGCGCTAAAATATTATATTTACGCACTATGGATACACCACAAACCTTACCTGTTTTAGACGCCGCCGAACTGCGTGTACTGGGCTCGTTAATAGAGAAAAGCCGCACCACCCCCGACTACTATCCCATGACGCTGAACGGCCTCACCACCGCCTGCAACCAGAAAACATCGCGCAATCCCGTAGTAGCTTACGAGGAAGCAACCGTAATGGACGCCCTCAACTCCCTCAAAAAACGCGGACTGATATCCACCGCCACCGGAGGATCAAGCAGGGCTATTAAGTTTAAGCATAACTTCGCCATAGTATACCCGCTTATCCCGCAAGAACTGGCGCTGCTGTGCCTGCTCATGCTGCGCGGCCCCCTAACACCGGGGGAACTGAACACCAACTCCGCCCGCCTATACGAGTTTGAAACCATAGAAGAAGTGCAGGAGTACTTAGATAAACTAGCCACCGGTCAACCCACGTTTATAACCCAGCTACCCAAACGCCCCGGCCAAAAGGAAGCCCGCTACGCCCACCTCCTATCCGGTGAACCCCAAATATCAGACGACTGGAACGACGAACCCACAACCCGCAGCACTGGCGGATTAGAAGCCCGCGTAACGCAACTAGAAGAAGAGCTAACCGCCCTGCGCGAGGCCTTTGATAGTTTGGTAAAAGAGTTGAAGGGGTAGTGGGCTACTCGGCAACTAAATCCGGCGTAAGCAAGCCTTTATCTTTACTGTTATAAGCAATAAATAGCCCAATAACACCTGCGGTTACACAGACATCGGCTACGTTAAAAATACCCGTGCGTATATTGTTTATGCCCATGTTCATAAAGTCAGTAACATGGCGGTCGTAAACAATGCGGTCAATTATATTACCCAGTCCGCCCGCTATTACCAGGCAAAAGGATAGCAGTTTAAGGAACCCTAATTTATTTAGCTGCCTTACACGTATACAAACACCACAATCATTACTGCCAATGGCACTATGCTCAATAGCCAAAAACTAAGCACTTTAGGCAAGCTATCTCCCAACCCCAGGGCCGCACCCATATTTTCAGCATATTCAAATCTAAATGTGTCGTGAAAGTAAGACCGCGACTCCTGATACATTAAGTGCTCTTTGGCCATCTGTTTGGTCACCCTGTCGCAGCCGATAAATATCGTACAGCCGAGGCAAAAAAACAACAATTTTATCCAGGTTTTCATAATCTCTATGTTAGCTATTTTAATGCCTTAAATCCGAAATCGAAAATTCGAAATTCGAAATCCCCTACCTTAACCTATCCGCAGAGCGTACCAGCTTTTCGTCTTTTTGAATGGATTTTTGCGCGAAGATGATCAGAACTATAGCTAATGAAAGTAGAATAATGCCAATGCCGTAGTTAGACATCTGTAAATCGGCCCCACCAATAGCATTTTTTACAGTGGTTGATACCCAGTAGCTATAAGCTAAAATAACAGCCATTGCACCATAACACAGCATTATTTGTTTTTTGCGGTCGCGGTACATAAAGATGGTGACAACCGGTATTAGCGCCACCACAACCGTAGCGATAGTTAGCGGCATAAAAGCCTGCACCTGTTGCGTTTGTCCGTTTACAGAGGTGTAAATGCCCATAACATTTATGGTAACAGATTGCCCGTCAACATACACATCATGCACTAACGGAAAAACAAACAGGGCCGCAATTACAAGGGCGGCAAAAAGAAGATATATACTTTGTATTCTTTGCAACATAAGGCGTCAATTTTATTGTAGGACAAATATAAATTATTTGCCATAGCATCAGTCCATATTTAATTATTGGCCAAGTGTGGATTATGACATACAAATAATAGTGTTAAATTTAGGCATCCGATTTATCGCTATGACAGAAAACCCAAACGATCCGCAGACCCCTAAAGACGTCGTGATAAAAGACGCGCATCTTAAACGCATGTTTTTAGAGCATCTTAACAACATATATTTTGGCAAACAGCACCTGCTTGATTTTTTAGCCGAAGTGGTAGATATAGCATCATTACAGCAACTTAAACTGGCCATAGGTGAGTGCCAGGAAGATACTGTAGCACAGGTACAACAATTAGATACTATTTATAATACAATAAATGAGCAGCCCTCAAAAATCAGCATTTTGGCGATGCAGGGCATTACCTTAGAGGCTTATTTGTCGGTAATAAAATCGGGCAAAACACCTGTGGAGCGCGATGTATTCATTTTATTTTATTTGCAGATAATAGAGGGTATTGAAATTACCTACTTTAAGGTACTTAAAAATTTGGCTACTGCTATTGGCTACGACAATAGCTTTTTAAACCAGCCTTTTGATACCGCTGTAGAGAATAAGGTTTTGTTTGATGCTATTTACAAGGAGTATATTAGTTGAGTTGTGTCTCGATAGCTATCGGGAGGTTGTTAAAGATTAGTTCCATGTCGTTAACTAATCACTAAATTCGCAGCGTGAACACGCAACGCTATTTCATAGAGCTATCTTACGATGGCAGCCATTACCATGGCTGGCAGCTTCAACCCAACGCGGTCAGTATTCAGGAGGTTTTAAATAAAGCGTTTTCCACTATTTTAAGACAACCCATTTACACAACCGGCTGCGGCCGTACTGATGCCGGGGTTCACGCCACGCAGTTTTTCGCGCATTTTGACGTAAAGTCTATAGACGATGAACCATGGACCATGGACTACGCAAAAGTACTACGGAGTATAAATTATCTTCTCCCAACGGATATTGCAATAAAGCAAATTTTCCCGGTTGCAGCTGATGCCAATGCCCGGTTTGATGCCATTCAGCGCTCTTATCAGTACCATATACATTTTCATAAAGATCCTTTTAAAGCAGGCTACTCCTGGCTGCTGCGCGACACGCCGGATATTAAGCTAATGAACCAGGCAGCAGATATTATAAAGGAATACACTGATTTTAGCTGCTTTAGCAAATCAAACACACAGGTAAAAACCAATAACTGCAAAATAAGTCGGGCTGAATGGGTTGAGACGGAGGGCGGAATTGTGTTCCATATCTCGGCCGACAGATTTTTACGCAACATGGTACGGGCCATTGTAGGCACCTTAATAATGGTGGGCCGCAAACAAATTGAGCCGGACGCTGTACGTGAAATTATAGCCAGTAAAAATCGTGGCAATGCCGGAACATCTGTACCTGCGGATGGTTTGTTTTTAACGGAGGTAAGGTATCCCCCGGCCCCTTAAAAGAGTAATAGCCCATTATTAGACATAAATAATTTGTATATTTATGATAATGAA
>CAMLFI010000093.1 GCA_946479225.1 uncultured Mucilaginibacter sp.
AGAATGTAAAGGCAATTTCACTTCTAACCTTATCAATAGTTTTAGTGTAGATCTCGCTTTTCTCCAAATAAATAAAAAAAAAATTGCCATTCACCATATTAATAGTTTGTGCCTGTAATCCCGTAATATATTCCAGCCGGTTGCCTCCGGAAAATGGAATTCGCACTTCGGCCTCTTTTAATCCATTCTCATTGAATATTTTAATGCGCTTATGCCGCTGAAGCATAATATTAAACTGCTGATCAAAATATACGCTGGCCTTATCAAATAATACTTCTGCATTGGCGTCTTTTTCAAAATCGCAGGCTTTCATTTCCAGGTCTGCAACGTCTACTTTTCCGAAGGGCATTACAGCCGGAAGATTTTGAGAAGTAGTTTGGGCTTTCCCTGCAAATGCAAGGGCACCCAATAAAAGTGTGGTAAAAATTTTATTCATTGTGATACGTCGGTATTAGGTATTAAATATAATGGTATTTATTAAAATACCAATGTCCCTTTTATAAATTGTGGTAAAAGTTTCAGGAAAACTTAGCTACTATTTCTTCCGTCGACAGCCTTTCCTGTGTACCGGTAAGCATATCCTTAACAGTAAGCCGGCCGCTTTGCATTTCGTCGCTACCTATTAGAATAACGTAGGGGATGTGTTTGCTGTTGGCGTAATCTAATTGCTTTTTAATTTTCGCTCCGGCAGGATACAGTTCAGCGCTGATATTTTCTGCGCGAAGTTGTTGGAGTAACGGCAGAGCATATAACTCACCTTCCTTATCAAAACAGCAAATTAAAACCTGCGATGCCTGCCCGGCATCCTCCGGGAAAAGCTTAAGCTCTTCCATTACATCGTAGATCCTGTCAGCACCAAATGATATACCCGCACCCGTTAGCCCCTTTAAGCCGAACATACCGGTAAGATCATCATACCTGCCACCGCCGCCAATGCTGCCCATCTGCACTTCGTTGGTTTTCACCTCGAAGATGGCACCGGTATAATAATTAAGGCCACGCGCAAGGGTTATGTCCAGTTCGCAGGTTGCGGTTTGCAGTTTGCAGAGTTTAAGGTAGTTGAAAACTGTCTCAATCTCATCACAACCTTTAATACCTGTTGCCGATGTTGCCAGCACATCGCGCAGCTCAGTTAACTTTTCTTCGTTGCTGCCTTGTAGTAAAATTATGGGTTGGATGCGTTCTATATCCGCCTGGGTAAAGCCGCGATCTAATAACTCTTTAACCACACCTTCAAAACCAATTTTGTCCAGCTTATCAATGGCAACCGTAAGGTCAATAATGTTATCAGCTTTGTTTATGATCTCTGCTATGCCTGATAAGATCTTTCTATTGTTGATCTTGATAGTAAAATCTTTCAGTCCCAGCTTGCTAAGCGCCTCGTCGTATATCAGCACAAACTCTGCCTCGTTAAGTAAAGAATCAGAGCCCACCACATCAGCGTCGCACTGAAAAAACTCGCGGTAACGGCCCTTTTGCGGCCTGTCTGCACGCCAAACCGGCTGCACCTGGAAACGCTTGAAAGGGAAGGTTATTTCGTTTTGGTGCTGTACTACATAACGGGCAAAGGGCACAGTTAAGTCGTAACGGAGGGCTTTTTCGGAGATAACAGAAGTAAGGGCTTTTGATGACAGTTCTGTTTGCTTCTTTTCTGTTTCCGCCCAAAAATCCCCACTGTTCAATATCTTAAACATCAGTTTATCCCCCTCATCGCCATACTTACCGGTTAAAGTAGAAAGGTTTTCCATCGACGGGGTTTCTATCTGCTGATAGCCGTATTTACGGAAAACACTCTTTATGGTATCGAAAATGAAATTGCGGCGGCCCATCTCTAAGGGAGAAAAATCGCGGGTGCCTTTGGGTACTGATGGTTTAATTACAGCCATGCGGCAAATGTACAAAAATGCAAGGCTTATCTAAAGCCATTCCTACTGCGGTGGGGCTACATACTCCAGCAACTCCAACCTATTGCCAAACGGATCGTAAAAAGTAAAACGTGCGCGGCCGGGAATTAAAGGCTCTTCGTATAATTTAATGCCGTTTTGTTCTAACCAGCTGCGCGACGCGGTTATATCCGTCACCTCAAACGCAGTATGCCTTGCAGAACGGGGCGATACGGGTTCAATACCAATATGCAGCTCAATATCTGCCCAGGTAAACCAGTGGCCCGGAACATTAAAAACGTCCGGCCGTTCTATTTGCTGCAGGCCCATAACAGTTTTATAAAACTGGCGTGCTTCCTCCAATCGCTCAACGGGTACGCAAATGTTAATATGATCCGTACGTTTATATACCAGCGGATTATTCATGTTCGGCAAATGTAAGTACATAACCGTTATTGTCCTTTATAGAAAATTCGGTGGCTCCGTAAAATGTGGTTTCTAAACCTTTTAAAACGGTCATTTTGTCTTTTATATCCTCGAAAAATTGCTTTATGTTTTTTAGATTGATATACAATAACAGCGAGCCGCCATTAGTGCGGGAGATCTCGGGCAGGTCCTCCGCCAGGCTCTCAAACGTTTGGAACATTAAGGTAACGCTACCGTTAACCATCATAGCCCAAACCAGTTCATCGCCATCCTCCGGTACAGACATAGTTATTTTAAAGCCCAACACCTTGTAAAAGGCAATAGTAGCTTTCATATCATATACAAAAATATTGGGTGCCAGGCTTTCCATAAAATTGGGTTTATAGGGCTAAAATACGCAAACATGTTTCATTTTACATTTACTAATAAACAAAAAAGGCGTCCTGTTTGCACGGGACGCCTTTGTTTATATTAGTTATAGCTATTCTACCGTAACCGATTTTGCCAGATTGCGGGGTTGGTCTACATTACAATTACGCATAACCGCTATGTGGTAAGCCAATAACTGCAATGGTATAGTAGCCAGCAGCGGCACAAACGCGTCGTTTGTGGCAGGTATTTCAATTACATAGTCGGCCATACCTTTAACATCGGTATCACCTTCGGTAACAATGGCAATAACACGCCCACCACGGGCCTTTACCTCCTGTATGTTGCTAACCACTTTCTCATACGATGAATTTTTAGTGGCGATAAACACAACAGGCAATTCGGCGTCAATAAGGGCGATAGGGCCATGCTTCATTTCTGCCGCCGGATAACCCTCGGCGTGTATATATGATATCTCCTTAAGCTTTAAAGCGCCCTCCAGAGCAACGGGAAATGAACTCCCCCTGCCCAGGAACAAGCAATTGCTTGAATCTTTGAATATTTCCGCTATCTTCTTAACCTCGTCATTACACTTAAGTGTTTGTTCCACCAACCCGGGGATCTGATCAAGCTCAGTTAAAAACTCCATCAACCTGCTCCGGCTCATGGTGCCGCGTATTTGGGCAATATAAAAAGCCATCAGCGTTAAAACCGTAACCTGGGCGGTAAACGCTTTGGTTGATGCCACACCAATTTCGGGGCCGGCATGCGTATAAACCCCCGCATCGGTAATACGTGGTATAGATGCGCCCACCACATTACATATACCGAATATAGTTGCGCCCTTTTCTTTTGCCAGTTCAAGCGCCGCCATGGTATCGGCTGTTTCGCCTGATTGTGATATGGCTATAACAATGTCTTTTTCAGAAATAATTGGATTACGATACCTGAACTCAGAAGCGTACTCCACTTCTACAGATATACGCGCGTATTCTTCAATCAGGTATTCGCCAACCAAACCCGCATGCCATGATGTACCGCAGGCTACAATGATAATACGGTCAACATTTTTTAATTTATCAGCATACTCTTTTATGCCGCCTAACTGCACCTTGCCTTTATCGGGGTAGATTCGTCCGCGCATGCAATCGCGTATAGAACGGGCCTGCTCGTAGATCTCTTTTAACATAAAGTGATCGTAGCCGCCTTTTTCAAGCATTTCCAATTTCAGGTCAAGCTCTTGAATATATGGGGTTTGAACAGTGTTGTCAATATTCTTTATCAGCAGGTTATTGCGCTCAATGTAGGCTATCTCGTTGTCGTTTAAATAGATAACATTTTTGGTATACTCCACTATAGGTGTAGCGTCTGATGCTACAAAATATTCGCCCTTGCCTACACCTATAACCATTGGGCTGCCTTTACGGGCGGCAATAAGCAAGTTGGGCTCCTCGGCACTCATAATAACAATGGCATAAGCGCCTATAACCCTGTTAAGGGCAATACGCACAGCTTCTTTTAAATCAACACCGGTTTCGGTCAAAATATCCTCAACCAGGTGTATTAAAACTTCGGTGTCTGTATCACTTTTAAAAATGTGCCCTTTTGCCAACAGGGTTTCTTTTATAATGCCGTAATTTTCAATAATGCCATTATGGATGATGGTCAGCTTGCGGTCTCCGGATGAGTGCGGATGCGAATTACGGTCGCTTGGCGCTCCATGTGTTGCCCAGCGTGTATGGCCAATACCTATTGTTCCGGTAAGTTTAATGCCTTTAACAAACTCTTCAAGGTCGCTTACCTTACCGGTTTTCTTGTATACTTTTAAGTCTTTATCAAACAAGGCAACACCGGCACTATCGTATCCCCGGTATTCAAGGCGATGCAGGCCTTTAATAATTATTGGATAAGCGTCTCTGTGGCCTACATAGCCTACAATTCCACACATAAATTTTAATTTAGTAAAAGCTGTAAAAATAATCAGCTATATAAGAAGATTATATAGCTGATTGTTTTTAAATGGTAAATAAACAACATTTCTGCAGCAGAAACGCCCTATTTAGCCACTTTGGTATAAATTATATTAAGTTTTATACGATTTGGCGAAGGAGAGTCCTTATCAAAGCCAATAAGAGCAGATCGGCCATCCAGTTGAGGATCCGGCCTTACATCGCTAAAAAAACTCGATCCTTGGTTATTCACGGCACCTAAATATGCTCCATAGTCAACCACTTTTCCGCGCATAAGGTCTTGCACGTAAGCGGTAACTAAAAAGTGGTATTCTTTTTTTGCCGGATTGTAAAATCCGCCGTATGATGCATTTGCTCGAGGATCTGACGACATGTTGTCCTGAATATTGATGCGTTGGTTTGCAATGTCGAGTCGGTAAAACATCAAACTGTTCAATGCTTCGTACGGAAACGTTGTACCCGGCTGTGCAGATATAACCAACTCGGCACGATTAACAATTATATCGCTGCCAACTTTAGTAATAATTTCCTTTAGATAAGGGAACTGTATTTTAGCCCTTAAACCCAATAAACCTTGCAGGTAAAAATTACCACGCGTTTTTTGGGTGCTGGCCAGTTCCGCTGCTATAGCGGTACCCGTATAATCATGTCTGATCTCGGCCGATCTCACGGCGCTTGGCAGTATTATATACGAGGTATCTATCTTATCAACCCCGGCAGTGGTTGTTTTCGTCTTGAAATACACTTTAACAGAGGCCGAATCCATGTTTAACATAAATGTGCCACCCGGGCCTGTTTGTGCTTTATCAAGCGTAACATATAACCCGTTAACCGCATTTTTGAAAACAAGGTTTGATGATAGCTGCGATGCCGGTGCATCAAACAAGTTAGTCCTCACAAATTGCGGGTTTATTGGAATACGCAATTGCGGCGAAAATTTCATCACCGAATCCTTTTTTGCTCTTATAGGCTCTACTACTTTAACGCTGTCATGCGTTCTTGAAAGGAACGACTGTGTGCCTAACAATGTGCTTTTACTCTTCCATTTTTTTGAAGCCGGATAAGATACGTTGGATAACAAACGCTCATCCAACTGGTATACGTTAGCTTTAAAGCGCGTGGTTATAGAGTCGCCGTAAAAACCGTTGGCATACGGTAAAACCAATATAGCCGAGTCTATTGTTATGGTACCCGTTGGCAAAGAATAGCTAATGCTACCGGGCAAATTCAAATCCATTGCCACGTTAGATTCCGTAATACCAAAAACCGGGTCTTTAAAATACGACAATGGTGTTTGCGTTAATCCGGATGCGCTTGCGTCTTCTTCACGTACAGTACTAACAAATACAGAAGATGTGTCTATCAGTTTGCCTTCTATCAAGGTTTCATCGTTAACACCAAGATTAACAGAGCCTTGCTTTTTGCAACTGCTTAAAATAAAAAGACTTATTAACAGGGTCAATAAGTCTAATCTGAAAAATTTCATATTTGATCTCAAAGCTTATACAACATTTACCAATTCTTCAGTGGTAATTTCGTCGTAAAAATTGTAATAATTTTCGAAATCTGCAGTAGAATTGAACTCTAAAACCGATTTATGGCTGTTTTTAACATTATTTAACACATCCTCATCGATATTTTCGCCTGCCAACACAATCCCATCACTATAATGTATAGCGCCTTCGTACAGCGATGTATTGCTGCCCGGCTTGTACATTTCGGTATGCTCTTCGGTCATACCACCCATTACTGCTTTTTGAGCAAAATCAGGGGCCATATCGCCTTTAAAATCATTGTCATAAATAGAGTAAACTATTTTTGAGTTCTTAAAGGTAGGATCGTCTTTGTACGTAGTTTTTAAATACGCCGGTACTAACGAGCTCATCCAACCATGACAGTGTATAACATCAGGAGCCCATCCTAATTTCTTCACCGTCTCCAATGCTCCTTTGCAGAAAAATATCATCCGCTCATCGTTATCGGCATAAAACTTCCCGTCTTTGTCCTCAAACACATGCTTTCGCTGAAAATACTCTTCGTTATCCAAAAAATAAACCTGCATACGCGCCGCCGGAATAGAGGCGACTTTAATGATCAGCGGATTATCATTATCATTAATGATAATATTCATACCCGATAAGCGGATCACTTCATGAAGGCGATTCCTGCGCTCATTGATATTACCGAAACGAGGCATAAGGATACGGATCTCGTAGCCTTTCTCCTGCATTGCCTGCGGAAGCTGCCGTGTTATTTCAGAAATTTTAGTGAGTTCAAGGAAAGGCGACATTTCATGAGTTATAAACAATAGCTTAGATTTACCCATCTCCAATTCAGAATTTAAATTATAAAACTTACCCAAAAAAATTGGGTTTGCAAATATAAGCATTATAATAACAACTATCAACCAATTACACAAGTAGTTTGGTTATTAATGATCTATTATGCAACTTAGCCGCCTTTTACTGTTGCCAACGCCGTGAAACATTTTAATACCAAACAAAGCCTTGAGCAACATCTGTTGCCTTTACGGCAAAAAGGCCTTAAAATAGGCTTCGTACCAACCATGGGGGCGCTGCACAACGGGCATTTATCGCTTGTACGCGCTGCGCAGCAGCAATGCGATGTTGTGGTATGCAGTATTTTTGTTAATCCAACCCAGTTTAATGACCCCCGCGACCTGGAGAAATATCCTCGTCCAATTGCCTCCGATATAGAAAAATTAGAGCTGGTTAAAGCCGATATTTTATTTGAGCCCGAAGTTAAAGAGATGTATGCCGATAATGAGCATTGGCATTTACCCATAGGCGAATTGGAGCATATACTGGAGGGGGCATCACGCCCCGGCCACTACCAGGGGGTTACCCAGGTGGTGAGTAAGCTGTTTGATGTTGTGAAACCAGACGTAGCCTTCTTCGGGCAAAAGGACTACCAGCAATTTATGGTGATAAGCGAAATGGTTAAATTACTTAACCTGCCCGTTAAACTGGTAATGTGCCCCATTGAGCGCGAAGCTGATGGCCTGGCCATGAGTTCGCGCAACGTGCATTTATCGCCCACCGATAGGCAGCACGCGCTGATATTATCAAAAACATTAAACGACCTTAAGCAGCAATTTGATCCCAACAAAATATCAGAGTTGAAACGCAAGGCTGAACAAGCTATTGCGGTAGAGACCGGCGTAGAATTATCTTACTTTGAAATTGCCGATGCCGAAACCCTGCATCCGGCCACTGCAGCTACAGCCCATGTTGTTGCCCTGGTAGCCGCAAAAGTTGGCAATACCCGGTTGATTGATAACGTGATGGTTAAATAAGTCGATGGTCCATAGACCATGGTCGATGGTATTTGCCTTCAAACTGTCATAATACTGTGTGCTATATTTTACCAAACTATGGTCCATGGACTATGGACTATCGACTAAAATAACATTACCTTTGCCCCCATGATTATTGAATTATTGAAATCAAAAATTCATCGCGCCCGTGTTACCCAGGCAGAGCTTAATTACGTGGGCAGCATTACTATTGATGAGGATTTGATGGATGCGGCAAATATTATTGCCAACGAGAAAGTGCAGATAGTTAATAATAACAACGGTGCCCGTTTTGAAACCTATGTAATACGCGGCGAACGCGGCAGCGGTACCATATGTTTAAACGGCGCTACGGCCCGCCTGGCTGCTGTTGGCGACATAGTTATCATCATGTCATACGCGCACATGGAAATGGAAGAGGCGCGCAAATATCAGCCTATATTGGTGTTTCCGGATAATGATAATAAGCTGTTAAAGTAATAATTGCATGAGGCTGTTGCTA
>CAMLFI010000094.1 GCA_946479225.1 uncultured Mucilaginibacter sp.
TTAAAGAAAACCTGTTCGGGCCTGAATATGCCGGATACGATGTAGAGCGGCACATTGCGATGGTTCAGCTCTTCAAAAAAATGATACCAATACTCATATTTGGTAAACACGGCTACAACCGGATCTATTTTAAAAATAAAATTCCTTGCATTAGCAGCTGTATCTAAAGGCAGATAATAAACCGCATCAGCGAGTGGTGTGTTCTTGCGCACTTCGTAGCCTGATGGCGAAAAAAAAGTAATAATTATTCCCCTGCCGGGATATTGCTGTTTAAGCAGTTCAAGTACAGGCCTGCCTTGCTCAAACTCACCCAGCGATGCAAAATGGAACCATAAACTTTTATTATGCTGCTTAATATGCTGATTGTGACGTCCGTTTATCCATAACGCTGCTTTTTTGTTAAAAAAAGATGCAATGTAAATAAGGACATAATAAATACGGATAACTATATTATAGACAAGCAACATAAACGCTAAATTACTATCTTACTTGAATACCCGACAAAATTTAATGCTATTACGGTAAAAAGAAATCTAAGTAAACCCATCGCCTAGGTTACATTAATTATTTGACAGGGCTGCACAACACTTTTCTCGCAAATGCGTAAAAGTAACGCGTTAACGTATAATTGACATAGGCCTTTAAGCCTAAAATTGTATCTTAGCAGCATGCATACTACCGCATTGCTTTAGTTTACTAAACAATACTACACTATTGGTAATGGCCAGAAAACGTATTTTAATTACCGGAGCCGCAGGCTTTTTAGGCTCGCATCTTTGCGATAGATTTATCAAAGAAGATTACCATGTTATTGGCATGGACAATTTGATAACCGGGGACCTTCGTAATATTGAGCACCTGTTTAAATTGGAAAATTTTGAATTTTATCATCACGATGTTTCCAACTTTGTGCATGTGCCGGGCGAATTGCATTATATTCTGCACTTTGCATCACCGGCAAGCCCCATTGATTATTTGAAAATCCCGATACAAACGCTTAAAGTAGGCTCATTGGGCACACATAACCTGTTAGGCTTGGCCTTAACAAAAGGCGCACGTATGCTGATAGCATCAACGTCCGAAGTTTATGGCGATCCGAACGTTAATCCTCAACCCGAAGAATATTGGGGCAATGTTAATCCGGTTGGGCCGCGTGGTGTATACGATGAAGCCAAACGCTTTCAGGAAGCCATAACCATGGCTTACCATACTTTCCACGGAGTAGAAACACGTATAGTGCGCATTTTCAATACTTACGGCCCGCGTATGCGGTTAAATGACGGACGTGTATTGCCGGCCTTCATTGGTCAGGCATTACGTGGCGAACCATTGACTATGTTTGGCGACGGATCGCAAACCCGCTCTTTCTGTTATGTGGATGATTTGATAGAGGGCATTTACCGTTTGCTGCACAGCGATTACGCGCAACCGGTAAATATTGGTAACCCGGACGAGATAACTATACGTCAGTTTGGCGAAGAGATAATAAAACTTACGGGTACAGATCAACAAATGGTCAGTTTGCCGCTACCTACCGATGATCCTAAACAACGCCGTCCTGATATAACTAAAGCAAAAGCATTGTTAAACTGGGAGCCTAAAGTATCGCGCAGCGAAGGTTTAAAAATAACCTATGAATATTTTAAATCGTTGCCGCAGGAGGTAATAGAAAAAGTAGAACACAAAGATTTTAAGCATTATAGTAAATAGTATGAGTAAAATACTGGTAACGGGCGGCTTAGGGTTTATTGGTTCGCACACTGTTGTCGAACTTGTAAATGCCGGCTATGAGCCCATTATAATTGACGACCTGTCTAACTCGCATCCAAAAATGCTTGATCAGCTGGCAAAAATAATTGGCTATAAACCGCCATTTTATCAACTCGATCTGTGCGATGAAACGGCGATTAAAAGTTTTGCTGTAGATCAGGCTGATATAACAGGAATTATACACTTTGCTGCATTTAAAGCCGTGGGCGAGTCGGTGAAACTTCCGCTTAAATATTACCGCAACAATTTTTATTCGCTTATCAATATACTTAATGCCTATTGGGGCCGTCCGTTAAATTTTGTGTTCTCATCAAGCTGCACCGTTTACGGCCAGCCGGACAAGCTTCCAGTAACGGAAGATGCACCTGTTAAAGCCGCGGAGTCGCCATACGGAAATACGAAGCAGATTGCCGAAGAGATCCTTAAAGACATGATTGCTTCAGGCGGCAGCTACAAAGTAATATCTCTTAGATATTTTAACCCGGTAGGCGCGCACCACAGTGCTTTAATTGGCGAACTACCCATTGGCGTTCCGCAAAACCTGGTGCCGTTTATCACACAAACCGCAATTGGCAAACGCGAAAAGATCACTGTTTTCGGCAATGATTATACTACGCCTGACGGTAGTTGCGTTCGTGATTATATCCATGTTGTTGACCTTGCGAAAGCGCACGTAGCAGCACTTAAACTAATGGAAAAAGAAAGCTATACCGGTTATGATGTATATAATTTGGGCACAGGGAAAGGCAGTACGGTACTGGAAGTAATAAAGGCTTTTGAAGAATCAACCGGAATAAAACTTAACTACGAGATTGGCCCGCGCCGAAGCGGCGATGTGGAGCAGGTATGGGGAGACGTTGTCAAATCAAAAAACGGGCTACAATGGCAAACCGGTTTGGGTTTGGATGTAATGATGCAATCGGCCTGGAACTGGGAGAAATATATTGCAGAAAATCCGCTATAGTTTACGAATATGCCATTGATGCAACAAAATTAAAAAATGACCTAGGCTGGGTACCGGGAATAACATTTGAAGAGGGATTGGAAAAAAACGTTGAATGATATCTTGATAATGAAGAATGGCTGAATGATGTTACCTCAGGACATTATCAGCAATATTATACCGATCAATATAACGACAGATAATGTTTAATTTTTTTAAAAAGAAGGACAGACAAAAAAAAGATATAACGTTTAACTACGAATCTATCGGCGTAGATATGCATTCGCATGTTTTACCGGGCATTGATGATGGAGCTCAAAATGTAGAAGAATCTATTTTTTTAGTTAAACGAATGATGGAGTTAGGTATCAAAAAAATTATTGCGACACCTCACATCATGATAGATTATTACCGCAATACCCCCGAAACAATAAATAACGCGCTTACGCTATTGAGAGAAGAATTGTTAAACCAAGGTGTAGATATACAGGTGGAAGCCGGCGCAGAGCACTATTTTGACGAGACTTTTGAAACCCGCATTGACGAGGGCAAATTAGTGTCATTTGGAGATAAATATGTATTGTATGAGTACCCTTTCATTAGCCAGCCACAAAACTGGTTTGAGGCAATGCAAAAAATGCTTCAAACCGGCTACAAGCCTATTTTGGCACACCCGGAAAGATATCCATATTTAAGTACGGATGATATGTCTATGATGCGTAGCTGGGGATGCAATTTGCAGTTAAACACTATATCGTTAACAGGTTATTATGGCCGCGATATAAAAAAACGTGCGGAGGAAATGGTTGACCTTAAACTTATAGATTTTATATCAAGTGATATGCACCACCCGCGGCATGCCGATGCATTGAGAGGTGCGTTAACTACAACTTATATAGAGAAATTGCTTTTTAATGATTATCAGCTAAAGAATATCGGACTTTTATAATGTGCAGATGTGCGAATATGTAGATGTGCAGATGATTCTATCAAAGACGATTTGATTTTTCAAACCGATTTAATAATAAATCCGAAATTGAACATCCGAAATTATACTTACTCGTATCGCAAAGCTTCTACCGGATCTAAATTGGAAGCTTTCTTAGCCGGGTAAAATCCTGAAGCAAGACCAATAAAAGTACATATTGCGAAGGCTGATAACAGCCATATCCAGGGGATAACAAACTTACCGCTAATACCCACAGCTATAAGGTTGCCAATGGCCATACCCAGTATCATGCCGCCAATACCGCCTATAATACATATTACAACGGCCTCTATTAAAAACTGCTTACGTATAACAGCGGGTGTAGCACCTATGGCTTTACGTACACCAATTTCGCGTGTTCGCTCAGTAACCGATACCAGCATAATATTCATTAGGCCGATAGCTGCACCAAGCAGTGTAATAATGCCAATGCCAAAACCGGCTATGGTCATACCTGTAATTTGTCCGGACAATTGCTGCTGAATAGAATCGCTCCGCACTATCTCAAAATTGTCTGGCGCTGCTACACCAAGTCTGCGTATATTTCTAAACATGGAAGTGGCCTCGCCGGTAGTAGCATCCAGCGCCTCGGGGCCTTTAACCATTACAGCAATAGAGAATGACGGGTTAGCGCTGGTAGCAATTTGCTTGGCTTTTAAAATTGGAATAAGGCATATGCGGTCGGCACCGCCACCCATGGCCGATCCTTTTGGCGCGAACGTTCCTATTACTCTGTACTTATGACTACCGACATAAATGGATTTATTTATTGGATCTTCTTTTTTAAACAGCTTATCCCTTACCTCTTCTCCTATCATAACCACACTGGCCCCATGTTGTAGCTCGGTGTCCGAAAAATTTCTACCCAGCGCCAGCTTATAGCCATTGGTTTGGATGTAATTTTCGTTTGATCCTGTTATGTTAACATTGGGGTTGGTTTTATTACTTGCATATTTGGCAACAGCTGTTCCCGAAACGTTCAGGTTGATGGCTACAGTTACCGGCAATTTGAATTTTTCTCTGAAACGTGCTGCCTGGTCGTAACGTATGGACGGATAAGTTTTTCTACGCCCACCTCCAAAACGTATTCCCGAACCCCTGTTCTGAATAGTAAATGAGTTGGCGCCTAAGCTTGAGAATGCATCTGTTGTGTATTGCTTAATTCCCTCAACCGCTGTTAATATGCCCACAAGGGCCATTATACCTATGGCTATAATTAATGATGTAAGCGATGTGCGTAAACGGTTACCTGCAATAGACTGCAGGGCAATAGAAACATTTTCGCGAAAACTGGTTTTTACCGGCATGGGATAAATATAGAAAAACTAATTGTAAGACTACCCGTTGCGGTTATTGTTACACCAACTTTAACAAAACACAAGTGCATCAAAAGGTATTTTAATCGCTTTGTAATAAAAACAAGCTTTAAGCGGTTAGGTGGTTTTTTTGCTATTTTTGCGCCTTATGGCAAAAAAAGGCATTTTATTAGTAAACCTTGGCACACCGGACAGCCCTGAAACGGCAGACGTACGTAAATACCTTAACGAGTTTTTAATGGACCCAAGGGTAATTGACGTTAACCCTGTTTTACGTACCATTTTGGTTCAGGGCATTATAGTGCCGTTCAGGGCCCCAAAATCTGCCAAGCTATATAAAGAGATCTGGAGCAAAGAAACCGGATCGCCGTTACTGCATTACAGTATTTTACAGCATAAGGCTTTACAGGAAAGACTGGGCGATGGGTACCAGGTTGAGCTGGCCATGCGTTATCAAAGTCCATCAATAGAATCGGCGTTAGAAAGGTTGAAGAAAAACCTGGTTAGCGACATTAAGGTAATTCCAATGTTCCCGCAATATGCATCTGCAAGTACAGGATCTGTACATGATAAGGTGATGAAGCTGGTGAGCACCTGGCAAACTATACCTAATATAACGCTCATCAATTCTTTTCATGATGATGATTTGATGATAGCTACTTTCGCGCAAAATGCGGTAAAATATCAGCCTGAAACTTACGATCATATTTTATTCAGCTTCCACGGCCTGCCACAGCGCCAGCTTATAAAATGCGACCATACCGGCGGTTATTGTTTAAAAGTTGATGGTTGCTGCGAAACTTTGAATGACACCAATAAACTTTGCTACTCTGCGCAAAGTTATGATACGGCACGTTTGATTGCCGAACAATTGAATCTACCTAAAGAAAAATACACCGTTTGCTTCCAATCGCGCCTGGGTAATGACCCATGGGTACAACCCTATACCAGCCAGGTAATTGCGCAATTAGCCAAAGAAGGTAAAAAACGCTTACTGGTATTCTGTCCTGCCTTTGTGGCCGATTGCCTTGAAACTGTTTATGAAGTTACTGTTGAGTATGGCGATGAGTTTAAAGCGCTGGGTGGCGAGCACGTGCAATTGGTGGAAAGCCTAAATGATTCACCAACATTTATAGATGCGTTGGAACGGATGGCGAGAGGGTAGCAATCCACCGTCATGGCGAGCTATAGCGTGGCCATCTCTTTGAGCTGAGCCGCCATTCGACCACCATACTTATCAACCCTTAACGTCCGCAGTAGATCACTGCGCTCGTGATGACGTGTTATACCGCTATAGGCAACTCATCATCCTCTTTAGCACCTATTATCGGGTTAACCGTTTCATCATCCTTTTCTACACGTAAATTACCGATGATATGTTGTTGACGCGCCGGCGTATTTTTACCCATAAAATATTCAAGCAAGCCTTTAATGTTGGCATCCCGCAATATCACAGGATCAAGGCGCATATCTTTACCTATAAACAAGCCAAATTCTTCCGGCGAGATCTCGCCCAATCCTTTAAATCGGGTTATCTCAGGTTTAACCCCTAATTTAGCAATGGCATTACGGCGTTCTTCGTCGCTGTAACAATAAATGGTTTCTTTTTTGTTGCGCACCCTAAATAATGGTGTTTGCAGAATAGATACGTGCCCTGCCTTTACCAGATCAGGAAAGAACTGCAAAAAGAAGGTCATCAGCAGCAAACGTATGTGCATGCCATCCACATCGGCATCGGTAGCAATTACTATATTGTTATAGCGCAAGGCATCAATACCGTCTTCAATATTAAGGGCGTGCTGCAATAAGTTAAACTCTTCATTCTCATACACCACTTTCTTGGTGAGCCCGAAACAGTTAAGGGGCTTACCTTTTAAGCTAAAAACGGCCTGCGTCATTACATCGCGCGATTTGGTGATAGAACCAGATGCTGAGTCACCTTCGGTTATAAACAACGTTGTATCCTGTTTGCGTTCGTGCGTATCGTCAAAATGCACCTTGCAATCGCGCAGTTTGCGGTTGTGTAACGATGCTTTTTTTGCACGCTCATTAGCTAGTTTTTTTATGCCTGCAATATCCTTCCGCTCGCGTTCAGACTGCAGTATCCGGGCCTTTAAAGCTTCGGCTGTCTTTGTATCTCTGTGCAGGTAATTATCAAGTTCCTTTTTTACAAAATCGCCTATAAAGCTTCGTACAGATGGCCCTTCAGGACCCACATTTTGCGAGCCCAATTTGGTTTTAGTTTGCGATTCGAAAACAGGCTCCTGAACCTTAATGGCTATTGCCGCTACTATTGACGCGCGTATATCGGCGGCATCATAATCCTTATCGTAAAATTCGCGGATAGTTTTAACCACCGCCTCACGAAAGGCCGCCTGGTGCGTGCCGCCCTGGGTAGTATGCTGACCGTTTACAAACGAATAATATTCCTCGCCATATTGCTGCCCATGCGTCATGGCTATCTCAATATCTTCCCCTTTAAGGTGGATAATAGGATAACGTAAGGTTTCAGAGTTATCTGTCTTTTTGGTCAGCAGGTCATAAAGGCCGCGTTCCGAAAAATATTTTTGTCCGTTAAAGTTGATCGTAAGACCCGAGTTTAGATAAACATAGTTCCATATCATGTTCTCAATAAACTCCGGTATAAAGCGGTAATGTCTGAATATGGAATCGTCCGGGAAAAAGTTAATAGCGGTACCATTTCGTTGCGAAGTTTCTTTCTCTGCCTCATCACGTACCAGCTCCCCTTTTTCAAACTCGGCTATTTTAGTGCGTCCGTCGCGGTAGGATTGTACCACAAATGAGGTCGACAAAGCATTAACCGCCTTGGTACCCACACCGTTTAAGCCTACCGACTTTTGGAAAGCCTTACTATCATACTTACCACCGGTATTGATCTTTGATACACAATCAATCACCTTACCCAGGGGTATACCACGACCGTAATCGCGAACAGAAACTTTATGGTCGCTAATGGTTACTTCGATGGTTTTACCGGCACCCATAACAAACTCATCAATTGAGTTGTCAATTATTTCTTTTAACAGAACATAAATACCGTCATCATAAGCAGAACCGTCGCCCAGTTTACCAATGTACATGCCCGGGCGCAGGCGGATGTGTTCTTTCCAGTCAAGCGACCGTATACTGTCTTCACTATAATTAACCTCAGCCATATGCAGAAATGATATATAAGCGCCAAAGGACGCATACAGCAAAAATAAAATTTAGAGGATGAATAAGGGCGTTAAATAAACTAACTTATTAACATTATTTTTCTGTTTTCTCCGGCGATTTGAATTTAAGGCAATTACTTGCCTGAAACATGTTCTTAAAAAACTCCGGGCCCTTATCATTAGTAAGAGAAACAGCAAATACACTGCCTGTATTGAATTTCGCCAAAACTATCA
>CAMLFI010000095.1 GCA_946479225.1 uncultured Mucilaginibacter sp.
ACGACATCATTCGTCGTGACTGGAGTTCAGACGTGTGCTCTTCCGATCTCAATTGCCATTTACGCCCGATGGCATCCTTCACCATAAAATCAAGCTTAGGGCCGTAAAATGCGGCCTCACCCAGCTCAACTACAGTATTTAAACCTTTTTCTGCAGCGGCTTCAATTATAGCTGACTCGGCCAGAGCCCAGTTCTCGTCAGTACCGATGTATTTAGCTTTATTTTCAGGATCGCGCAGCGAAATTTGAGCGGTATAATCCTCAAAACCTAAAGCTCCAAATACATATAGTACCAGGTCAATAACCTTCTTAAACTCCTCCTTTACCTGATCCGGACGACAAAACAAGTGCGCGTCATCCTGAGTAAAGCCACGCACACGGGTTAAGCCGTGCAACTCGCCACTTTGCTCGTAACGGTAAACGGTACCAAACTCTGCCAAACGTACAGGAAGATCCTTGTAAGAGCGCGGTTTTGTTTTATAGATCTCGCAGTGGTGCGGGCAGTTCATTGGTTTTAAAAAGAACTCCTCACCTTCCTGCGGTGTTTTTATAGGCTGAAAAGAATCGGCGCCATATTTTTCATAGTGACCCGAAGTAACGTACAGGTTTTTATGCCCGATGTGTGGTGTAATAACCTGCTCGTAGCCGGCTTTAACCTGCGCTTTTTGAAGAAAGTTAGTTAAACGCTCGCGCAAGGCGGTACCTTTTGGCAACCACAAAGGCAAGCCCATACCCACTTTTTCTGAGAAGGCAAACAGCTCCAGTTCCTTACCCAGTTTACGGTGATCGCGCTTTTTAGCTTCTTCCAAAACACGCAGATATTCAGTCAGTTCGCTTGCTTTAGGGAAAGTAACAGCGTAGATACGGGTAAGCTGTTTACGGGTTTCATCGCCCCGCCTGTAAGCACCTGCAACGCTCATCAATTTAACAGCTTTTACAAAGCCGGTATTGGGGATGTGCGGCCCACGGCACAGATCAGTAAAGTTACCTTGTGTATAAAAAGTGATGGCACCATCGGGCAGGTCCTTTATCAGGTCCAGCTTGTACTCGTCGCCTTTTTCGGTGAAATAAGCTATCGCGTCGGCTTTGCTAACGGGTTTACGGGTAAACTCCTCTTTGGCCTTGGCCAGCTCCAGCATTTTATCTTCTATCTTTTTAAACTCTTCTGATGAAAAAGGCTTGTCGCCAAAATCAACATCATAGTAAAAACCGGTCTCAATTGCCGGACCGATACCAAATTTGGTACCCGGATAAAGTGCCTCCAGCGCCTCGGCCATCATGTGGGCGGATGAGTGCCAGAAGGTTGATTTGCCTTTAACATCGTTCCAGGTCAATAACTTAACCTGCGAATCTTTTTCGATAGCGCGGTTGGCATCCCAAACCTCGCCATCAACTTCGGCAGCTAATACGTTTCGTGCTAAACCTTCAGAGATAGACAGCGCTATCTGCATAGAAGTAGTTCCCTGTTCGTACTCACGAACGGAACCGTCGGGTAGTGTAATCTTGATCATCTACAAACATGATTTGTCGCCCCTCTCCAACCTCGCCCTTAAAGAGAAAGGCTTTTAAAAAGCCACGGTTTTAAAATTTTACCTTTTAGTCGATCGCCTACTAACGCGATCTTAATTTTGTGTTGCGAATTTAGGTAATTTATCCGTTAAACAAAACCGATGCGCGGCAAATAAAAGGTAAATATTTGTTTGTTTTGATGAAGAGAATTGCCTGATAAAAGCTAACTAGTACCGTTCCAACTTTTTTCTTTTCCATTTAAAGGACACCTTATGGCGCTTTAACCTGCTTGTCCAATTATCAAATTTGCCACCGACCATGGCTGCGCCCCCAAACGCGAAAATGTAGATCACCAGTACTACAAAAATTCCAACTACATAATGTTCCCAATTTCCCATCGCTTCAAATCTTAATGTAAACGCACTAAGTCAAGCATCATGCCAGTAACGGGTAAATGAACAGATATCGCGTTAATTCAGCTTTTCCTGGTATTTTTCGCGTACATGCTGGTTAATATAGGTGGTAAGCCCCGCTCCTTCCCGGGCTAAACGTTTCATTTGAGTAATATGCGCTTTACCGGTGCTTTGAATAGTATACAGATATACCGAGCCATCCCTGAATTTTATGCTGATGCCATCGGGTACAATCTCGTAAGCTATAACGCCGGTGTTTTTTTCTGCTGATTGGTAGCGTTGCATGGCAAAGACAAAGCAAAACATCTGCCAACAAACAAATCCGAAATTGAAAATCCGAAATCCGAAATCAAACATTCCCCCAACCATGCGTCAGCACATCGGCCAGGTGCATGGTTTTAATAGATAGGTTGTTTTTGTCAATATAGCTTTGCAAGTGCAGCAGGCAGGAGGCATCAGTAGAGATAATATAATCAGCACCCGCTTCTATAGCAAAATCAACCTTTTGCTGGGCCATTGCGGCGGATATAGCATCAAACTTAACCGCGAACGTACCGCCAAAGCCGCAGCAAGTATCGCCTTGCTGCAATTCAACCAATTCTAATCCCAGTACGTTTGATAGCAACTGACGAGGTTCTTCTTTGATCTTGCACTCGCGCAGGGCGCTGCAGCTATCATGATAAACAGCTCTACCTTCCAGCTCAGCACCAAATTTGTCAAACTGAATAACGTTCACTAAAAAATCCGATAGTTCAAAAATATTACCTTGTACAGTTCGACAATGGTTATGCACCATGGTGTTGGTAAACAGATCGTTATAGTAATTCTTCACCATGCCGGTGCATGATGCTGACGGCGTTACAATCACGCTGTCGTCGGAAAAACCATCCAGAAATTTACGCCCTACAGTTTTGGCTTCGTCCCAAAAGCCGGCGTTAAATGCCGGCTGACCACAACAGGTTTGCTCGGGATTATAGTGCACCTCGCACCCTGCCTTTTCAAGCAATTTTATGGTATTAAATGCAGTATCCGGAAAAAGCTGATCTATAAAGCAGGGAATAAACAATTCGGTTTTCATCGCCGGCTAATTTCAGAAAAAGTTTTGAGTAAGTGATAACGCAATGTGTTTAGATGCATCAACATTATTTTTGCAGCACCACAACGCCGTTCATTATAAGCGTACTACCTTTCTCAGCAACTATGTTATATACCTTTTGTACGCCTTCGGTATGTTCATTTTTTTGCAGAACGCTGTAGGTTTCGTACTTGCCGCTTGCTTCGTTCAGGCAAAGCACTTGCTCGCCTAATTGTATGTCGCCTATTTTGCTATTGCCGGTTTTAGTAAGCATTGGGTGATTAGGGGTTGCCTTAATCACTTTTGCAGATAAATTAACATTCAGGCCAGTAGCAGCCTTATGCTCTTTTGCCAGCACCAATACCAATTGCGTAAGCGCATAATTTTCAGGCTCGTGTTCTGTAAGTTCTTTAACAACGGTAGCCGACGATTGATGTGTAACCGGATCAATGGTAATAATCTTATCACCGCTCTTTACGTCTTTTAATTGTTTTTTTGAGCCGTTACTCATTGTAACCAACTCATCCCCCGGGAAACAAATAGCAGTGCCATATTTAGCCGATTCCTCTTTAGAAACCTTGCCGCCATTTATTACTTTATACTGCTGAAAGCTCAATTCTTTGGATAGCACATAAGAAAGTTTGAGTATAAAGTTCTTCTCTACCTTGTTAATGTTATCAATATCATCAAAGTAAACCTCCCAAACGGCGGCATCGGCAGTAAAATTAGGTACAAGCGCCTGGTATCTTTTGCCGGTTTCGGATGTATAAAACACCATCAAGCCAATCTCCTGCATACCCTCACGGGCGATGAATTTGTACAGGTCTATGCGCTTTTTAAGGCCATCGCTGCCAGTAATAAAGTAGGCCGGGCGACCCTCATATCTATCCAAAACATAGGTGTTTTCAAATTTAACGTAGGTGTCTTTATCCAGATCGGCAATACTAAAGGTTTTACCTTTTTTATACTCAGCCATCGTTAAAGGCCGTGGATTAGGTGTTGCTGTTTGAGCAAGCGCAAGGTTTGCGGTAACAACAAAACAAATCATAATTAATAAGCTGCGCATAGTAGTATTGTTATGATATCTGTTTAAAAGCCTCAGCAAAGATCTTCATTTCATCCATTGTACCGATGCTTACCCGGCAGTAATGTTGGTCTTTTATTTGCCAGATGCGAATACCAACACCACGTTTACTCATCTCTTCGGCAAACTTGCGTCCTTCCATCTTAATCGGGAACAGTACAAAGTTAGCAGATGATGGTATGTAAGTATACCCCTCTGCTTTTAATACACTGTACAGATACTCTTTTGAGGCGATGGTTTTTTTCAAAGCATCCTGCAAAAAGGCAGTTTCGTTATAGCCTGCTATAGCGCCCGCTACCGTTGTGGCCGACATATTAAACGCGCCGGATGTTAAGTTACTCAACATCTCAGTTGTTTTAGGCTGTGCAATTAAATAGCCACAGCGCAGGCCGGCAAAGCCATATAGTTTAGAGAATGTACGCGCTACGATAACATTTTGGCCGGCTAAATCGGCACTCATCATACTGGCGGCTTTTGGGTCGGGCAGGTAATCAATATAAGCCTCGTCTACAAAAACAGTGGCTTTTTTAGATACCCGCTCAATAAAGGCTTTCAATTTTGCCGTATCTAAAACAGTGGCAGTTGGGTTGTTCGGGTTGCAGATGTAAACCAGGCCTGTATTGTTGTCTACCTTGGCTTCCATTGCATCCAGGTCAAGTTTAAACTCCGGCGTTAGCGGTACTTTGATCCATTTTCCTCCGAAACCTTCTGCTGTTGATGGAAGGTCTTCGTATGATGGATCGCCGGTAATGATACTTTTTCCGCCTTTGCTGTACTCCATAGCCGCAGCCAACAACAATGGCGATGAACCGGCATTCATCAGGATATTTTCGCGCTTTACACCTTCAAAGGCGGCAATTTTATCAACTAACTGCCCGTAAAGGTCCATCGGATATCTGAAACCAACATCTATCGTATCCTGAATAGCTTTTTTGACAGCCGGCGACGGACCGAAAGGGTTTTCGTTGGCGCTTAACCGGGCCTTTATCTCAGCCGGAATGCTCTCCAAAAACGTTTGCTCTTTTATAGCAGTGGTTTTTACTCTTTTCAATACCGGCATTGCCGATAATTTTTCTACGCCACCGCGCAGAAAAGCCGCGCCACCGGCCATTAAAGCGCTGGTTCTGATCCAGGTTCTGCGATTGATGTTTGCCATATCCTTAAATTTAATATTGTCTGTTAACCTTTAATGTTATTGGCCGGATAACTTACCCGCTGCTCTGTTACCCTTGCATGCACAGCCGCAACTACGCTGCGCGCCGACTCAAATGCGCCTGCCATCCAGGCGTTTAAATACGTTAGATGCTCGCCTGCAAAGTATACCTGCTTATCGGGCTTTAACAGTACCGGGTAATAATTTTTGCGTGTTTCGCTGTCGTACTCCGCCCAGCCACCCAAGCTGTATTTGGTGTTATGCCAGCTTACCGAGAACGACTTTTCGAACTCCTTATCATATTGTGGATGGATCAGCCTACCCTTTTGCAGCGCCAGTTTCTCGCGGTCGGCATAGCTTAGTTTGCCGGTGTTGTGGGCCTTTTCCTCAAAGTTATAGTAGCCTATTAGTATCCCTTTTTTACCCAAATAATCGTTGGATGGGTAAAATATCTGGGTGAGCTCATTATTGGTATGCGTTATTCCACCATAGATCTGGTCGTCCTCTTCCCAAAATCTACGTTTAAACTGCAGGCCTATCTTGCCTGTTTTTATATAAGCGATATAGTCTATCGCCCTGCTTACATCGCCTGAAAAATTAGTGTTGATATTACTTAGCACAGGCAGCGGTATGGTGCAGATACACAGGTCGCCCTGCAATTCGTGCGTACCTGTCGCATCCCTATAGATTACTTTAACGCCTTCGGGTAAGTTGGTTATAGCCGTAACCTCTGCGCCCAATTTTAGCATGGTAGCTACTTTGGCTTGCAAGGCTTTGGCAATATTATCCATGCCACCTACGGCCTGAAACATGGTCATTTGCAGCTCATAGGTATACTCGGCCACATTATAAAAATCCGGATCTAGCAAGCCTGAATGCAGTATATCAGCTAGTTTGTTCGCCTCTGCTACTTTGCCCGATTGTGCGCCTGCGCCAGGTGCTTCGGTATATCCACGCCTTGCGGATGCTTTATAAAGCTTGTCAATGTCCAAGCCACCCTCGGCAGCCAGGTACATCATTACTTTCTCTACATCCTCTTTGCTTAGGCTGGCATCCAATCCGCTTTTATCAATACTTTTTGACAGCAGTTCTGTCATGTAGCCACGCATATCGTTATGCACTTCGCGGGCACGTATTTTTTTGTTGGATAAAGGTCCCTTGCCTTCTGCAAAATAATAAGCGCCCTCGTTAACATTGTTATACACCTGGATAGGTACACCCAATTCCTTGCAATAATGCAGGGTAAGTTTGTGGTGATGCGGAATGCGTGAGGGACCGGCGTTAAAGTATAGGTTAGAGTCGAAAGTTGCAGTGGCAGTAGGCCTATCTATCTCTGTATTGCTACTGCCGTTGCGGATGCTGAAACAGCGACCGCCTGCGCGTTTGCGGGCTTCTAAAATGGTGCAGTTGTAGCCTAATTTAGTGAGCTCGTAGGCGCAGGTCATACCTGCTAAACCTCCACCTAAAATGATGATTTTTTTGCCATCGCCGCTGCCGGGTAGATCGAAAGCGTGTGCCTCGGACGGCTTTAACATACCCAAAGCCAGCAGGGCCGGATACGCCGCTCCGGCAAGCATAGCGCCTTTACCTAAAAAATTTCGCCTGGTAAATTTTTCCAAGTTAAACAGCTTTAAAACAGGAAGTTTCAGTCAATGAAAATGCTTTTGGCATTTATAGGCGGAATTTATGAAAAAAGAAAGATAAAGCGAAATAGTGCGGAACTATTATAATTAAATGAGGTTATAAGCTTGCGCGAATTTTACGGTCTCGAAATTGTTTTTTAACCTAAGCTTTGCTCGGATGTTCTTTCTGTGCGTGTTGGTGGTGGCAATTGAGATAAAAAGTTTATCAGCAATTTCTACCGAGCTTAAACCCAGCGCCATTAATGCAAGTATTTCTTTTTCGCGTTTGGTAAGACTTAAAAAAAGCCGGTTGCTTTGGCGCAAGAAGGAAATTTCGTCAACCAGGCGGCCCACCTTGGCTGTAATATGATGCACAGGATCAAGTACGCTGGCGGTTGTTAGCAAATGGGTGGCATCTCCGTTTTCATCCCTGTTAAAAACACGTTTATTACTTACATACAACTGCCATTCGTTTGAATGGGCTGTACGCACCTGTTGAAAATACGATATCCTGTCCGCAGCGCCTTTGGCTTTAATAAATAGCATTACTTTAGGCACAACGTCCTCAGTGCCATCGCTATTAAAATATTTGAGGTAATATTCTTCGGGTTTTAGTTGCTCCAACTCCTGGTGACTGGTGCCTAATTCATTTAGCCCGGTACTATTCATGTAAACAATTTGCATGGTGTCAACCCGGTGAACAATAATGGCAACGGGTAACTCATCAGCAATTTTTTTTAAATCATCAAGTCGGCTTAAAAAAGTATCGTGTTGCGGCATAGAATCATACATTGCCCAAAATACCTATTGCTGCGTGTTATTTCAAGCTTTTTTGCGTTTGATAACGTAGTTTTTACTAACTGTCTATTTTGCAATACAATATAAATTGAACGAATTTTAAAATATGTTTGTAAACAAATTCGTCTACATATATATGTATCCAACCTTATTAGCGCTACATTCTTTAACACGTTGGCTGGTATTGGGCAGCCTGATTTTTGCCATTTTCAATGCATATCAGGGATGGTTATTAAACAAACCTTATTTAAAGTTTGACAATTCGGTTAGGCACATTACGGCTACAATAGCACATGTGCAGTTGATACTTGGTATCAGTCTTTATTTTATAAGTCCTATAGTTTCTTACTTCTTACATAACTTCAGCACTGCCGTTCACGAGCGTATCATTCGCTTTTTTGGTATGGAGCATATTGCTATGATGCTGATCGGGATAATTGTTATTACCATAGGCTCTGTTAAAGCAAAGCGAAGGGAAACCGATAAAGAGAAATATAAAACAATGGCGATCTGGTTTACGGTTGGTTTGCTGATTATTTTGAGCTCGGTACCCTGGTCGTTTTCTCCGCTGATAAGTAGACCTAATTTTAGAGGGTTTTAAAAATGGTAAATGCGTTATTTGAACAATACGATTAAACAAACTG
>CAMLFI010000096.1 GCA_946479225.1 uncultured Mucilaginibacter sp.
CTGAATTAGCTATCAGCACGCGTTTCTGACCCGGGAAGAACGCAATACCATTTGGCCGGGTAATCTCTGTGGTAAGCAAAGTAACCTTACCGTCTTTTTTAGCTATACGGTAAACGCCCTGGTATTTAGCTTCCTTAAGCGGATCGTCAACGTTTTTCTCTAACCCGTAAGGCGGATCAGTAAAATATATATCGCCGTTAGCTAAAAAATCAAGGTCGTTAGGGCTGTCAAACTTTAAACCCTTATAATTTGATGCTATTACTTTATACCACGATTTTGGTTTATCAAGCGGGGCATCCATTGCAACAACCAGGCGGTTACCGTCCTGGCATATTATCAGTTTTCCATCGGGGCTCAGGCCCAGTCCGTTTGAGCCCAGCTCGCCACCACGAACCGTTTTCCCGGTATAACCCGAAGGGTACAGGTAAACTTCTTTGCCTTTTGCTTTGGTCCACTTATATATTTTATTTTTTTTCACGTCAGAAAACAACAGCATTTGCTGGCTCTCTATCCATAAGGGGCCCTCGCTCCAAACAAAGCCTTCGGCCAGAATTTCGGCTTTAGCGTTTTTACTTACCAGCTTGTTAAAAGCGGGGTCGATAGCCTTTACGGTTATTAATGGTTTTTTGGGTTGAGCCTGGGTTGAAAAGCCACCAAGCGCTATAACTATAGCGGCAAATGCGGTTCTGCGGAAATTCATAAGATTGATATATATTGGTTTACAGCACTAAGGTAATAATTTGTTTAAAATATTCTCAGCCTGTAAACATATCGTTTGGTTTGTATCAATCTTATATTTTTTTAGCGTTATTCATTATCGTTATTTAACTTTAGGGTCAATTGAGAAAGTTCACCGTCATATTAATTTTAACAGCCTACCTGTTTTCAACAACTGAATTACATCAGTTGCTGAAGCTGCCTGTTGTTTTTGAGCATTATTATGAGCATAAGCAGCTGAATGGGGATATTTCTTTTCTTGATTTTTTGGATATGCATTACATGCATGGCAGCCCGCTCTCCAGTGATTATGCCGAGGACATGCAACTTCCTTTTAAAACAATTGATAAGTGTGTTTGTGCAGCAATACCTGTAATAGTTCCGCAGAACGTAAACATAGCCATTCATCATCCCGTTCAGCTTAAAAAGATCCAGCGTTTTATTATGCAGGATGATTTTTTACCATCCTCTTATCTTTCCCGTATCTGGCAACCGCCAAAAGCTTGTTGATCATTTTCCTATTCAAATTTTAATAAACCATTGCTATGGTGTGGCTTGCGCTATCGCTATACACCGGTTTTTTTGAATTGCAATTTATTTCAACATCATATTTTTATGTTAGATCATATAATAGCTTTTTCTGTGAAGAACAAGCTTATTGTAGGGCTTTTTACTATTGCCCTTATAAGCTATGGCATTTTCCAGTTTACGCGGCTTCCTATTGATGCCGTACCCGATATTACCGATAACCAGGTGCAGGTAATTACCATCGCCCCATCATTTGGCGCAACGGATATTGAGCGTTTGGTTACTTATCCCATTGAGCAGGCCAACAGCAATATTCCGGGCATTAAAGAGATCAGGAGTTTTTCAAGGTTCGGCCTGTCCTTAGTTACCATTGTTTTTGATGATGAGACAGACGTTTACTTTGCGCGGCAGCAGGTTGCCGAACGGTTGCAGCAAGTGCAAACCCAGATCCCCGCAGGCATTGGCACGCCCGAATTGGGCCCTGTAAGTACCGGTCTTGGCGAAATTTACCAATACGTAGTTAGGCCCAAAAAAGGTTTCGAGGATAAATACGACGAAACAGAGCTACGCACCATTCAGGACTGGATAGTGCGCCGGCAATTGCTGGGGGTTAAAGGCGTTGCCGAGGTAAGCAGCTTTGGCGGCAAGCTTAAACAATACTCCATTGAGGTTGATCCGGGCAAGCTGCTATCGCATAACATCACCATTACTGACGTTTTTTCGGCCTTAGAGAACAACAACCAAAACACCGGCGGCGCTTATATTGAAAAGGGCCCAACGGTTCTGTATATCCGCAGTGAGGGTTTGCTCGGTAATATAAACGATATCAATAACACGGTTATCCGCAACAATGGCGATGGCACACCTTTGTTTATTAAGGATGTGGCCGACGTTAAAACAGGTTACGCCACGCGTTATGGTGCCATGTGTTATAACGACGAGGGCGAAGTTGCCGGAGCTGTTGTGATGATGCTTAAAGGCGCTAACAGCAGCGAAGTGATAAAGAATGTAAAGGAGCGCATCGTCCAGATCCAAAAAACACTTCCGGAAGGTGTGGTTGTTGAGCCGTTTTTAGATCGCACCAAAATGGTGAATAATGCCATTAGCACAGTTGAACGTAATTTATTAGAAGGCGCTTTAATTGTGGTGCTGGTACTGGTATTGTTCCTGGGTAATTTAAGAGCAGGGTTATTGGTGTCGTCTGTTATACCGCTCGCAATGCTGTTTGCTATTATCATGATGAACCTATTCGGGGTAAGCGGCAACCTGATGAGCCTTGGCGCGCTTGATTTTGGTTTGATTGTGGACGGCGCTGTAATTATTGTTGAAGCGGTAATGCACCGGCTAAGCCACGCCAAGAAGTTTAGTGATACCGACCGTATTGACCAGTCCACCATGGACCTCGAGGTAAAAGAATCTGCGGGCAAGATGATGAACAGCGCTGTGTTTGCGCAGATCATTATACTAGTAGTATACCTCCCCATTTTCGCTTTAGAAGGTATTGAGGGAAAAATGTTTAAACCGATGGCACAAACGGTAGCATTTGCTTTATTAGGGGCATTCATTTTATCGCTTACCTATATACCGATGATGAGTTCGGTATTCCTCAGCAAAAAAATAAAACACTCGCCTAATTTCTCAGAAAGGTTGATGGAAAAGATAACGCGATCCTACCGCAATACATTGGAACGGGTGATTGCTTTCCCTAAAATGTTGCTGTTAGCCGTTATTGGATTGTTCATCGTTTCTGTTTTTGTACTAACCACTTTAGGTGGCGAGTTTATCCCCGCGCTGGAAGAAGGTGATTTCGCCGTTGATACCCGTGTACTTACAGGCAGCAACATTAACACCACCATAGCCAGCACACAAAAGGCGGCGCACATTTTAAAAACACAATTCCCCGAAGTAGAAAAGGTGGTTACCAAAATTGGCAGCGGCGAGGTGCCTACCGACCCTATGCCTATGGAAGCCAGCGATATGATGGTTATTTTAAAACCAAAGGATGAGTGGACATCAGCCAAAACATTTGATGAACTGGCTAAAAAAATGGGCATCGCGCTGCAAGCCGTTCCCGGTATAACCGCAGGGTTTCAGTTTCCCGTGCAGATGCGGTTTAACGAATTGATGACAGGTGCACGGCAAGATGTCGTGTGTAAAATATTTGGCGAGGACCTGGATACACTTGCCGCTTACGCCACCAAATTAGGACGAATGGTTAACACCGTTGATGGTGCGCAAAACCTTTATGTAGAAGCGGTATCAGGCTTGCCACAGATCACAATTAATTACAACCGCAACGCCATTGCGCAGTATGGCCTTAACATAGTTGATATAAACAAAGTGGTTAACACTGCCCTTGCGGGGCAAAGTACCGGTACTTTGTTTGAAGGCGAAAAACGCTTTGAAATAGTGGTACGCATAAGCGGCGAACAGAAAAAGGATTTAAAGGATATCCAAAACCTGTTGATCCCAACGCCGCAAGGAACACAAATTCCGTTGTACCAATTGGCCGATGTGCAGATAAAAGACGGCCCTAACCAAATACAGCGAGAGGATGCTAAACGCCGCATCATAGTTGGCTTTAATGTGCGTGGCCGCGATGTGGAGACCATTGTTAATGAGCTACAGGCAAAGGTTGATACGCAACTTAAATTGCCCGCAGGTTATTATGTAACTTATGGTGGTGCCTTTGAAAACTTAAATGCCGCCAAACAACGGTTGATGATAGCAGTGCCGGTATCGCTTGCGCTTATCTTCCTCTTGTTATTTTTTGCGTTCAATTCTGTAAAGCAGGGTTTGCTTATTTATTCGGCTATTCCCTTATCTGCCATCGGCGGCATTTTGTTTATGGCATTGCGAGGTATGCCTTTCAGCATTAGCGCGGGGGTTGGTTTTATAGCGTTGTTTGGTGTAGCGGTGCTTAACGGCATTGTGCTGATAGCTGAGTTTAATAGCATTAAAAAACAGGGAATAACCGATATGAAAACCATAGTATTAACCGGCACAAGCCTCAGGTTAAGGCCCGTTTTAATGACGGCCTTTGTAGCGTCACTTGGCTTTTTGCCCATGGCGCTAAGTAACGGGGCGGGTGCCGAAGTGCAGCGCCCACTGGCAACTGTTGTAATTGGTGGGTTACTGATAGCTACCTTTCTAACTTTATTTGTTTTGCCTGTGTTATATATCATAAGCGAAAAGGGCTTTAAGAACACAATAGGCAAACCGGCTGCCGTATTGGTGGGCTTTCTCCTTTTAACAGGAACCATGCAATCGGCAAATGCGCAGCGGCCTATTGCCCTTAAAGCAGCTATTGATACTGCTTTAAAAAACAATTTACGTGTAAAGCAGGAACAGTTAAAGGCCAGATATCAGCAAATGCTGATAGGCACATCTGCTGCAATACCGCAGGCCAATGCCTTTGGCGAATTCGGGCAGTTTAACAGCAGTTATTCTGACACCAAATTTGGCATTTCGCAGTCGTTCAGTTTTCCAACAGTATACAGCAGGCAAAAAGAACTCTTAAAGCAGGATTGGAAGAGCAGCGTACTTAATGTTGCTGTACAGGAGGTTTTGCTTAAAAAACAGGTAACGCAGGTATTTTATTCCATAACGCTTTTGGAGCAAAGGCGGAAACTGTTATTATATACCGATAGCATTTATCGCAATTTTTATAAAAAAGCAGCCCTCCGACTGGAAAAAGGCGAGGCCAATATCCTCGAAAAAACAAGTGCCGAAATACTATTGGGCCAGATAGAGCAACAGCTCAATCCGCTAAAACAAGACTCTGCTGTTTTACAATTACAGTTTCAGTTACTGTTAAATTCAACAATTGCCTTTACACCTGCCCTCGAAGCATTTAAGCTAGGGGCGGCGGCCGTAGTTGATACTGCATCTATAAAGCAACACCCCGCGCTGATGTTATCCGCGCAACAACTGCAAACATCCGATGCGGCCATAGCGCTCGAAAAAAGCAAGCTCCTGCCCGATCTTACTATCGGTTATAACAATACCAGTATAAGGGGCATTGGTGCAGACAATGTATTCTACAACGGATCAAGCCGCTTTAATTCTGTGCAGGTGGGTGTGGGTATTCCTATTTTCGCGGGATCACAAAAAGCACGTATAAAAAGCGCTCAGCTCAATAAACAGGTAGCCGAAGGTAATTATGCCGTTGAGATTCAAAATATCAGCGTCGCTTATCGCGAGGCGGTGCTGCAGCAGGAAAAATATGCAAAGGCGGTAAAGTATTTTGAGGACCAGGCATTAAAAAACGCGGGGCTTATAACCACTGCAGCCAATCAGCAACTGGCCGCCGGCAACATCAACTACCTGGAGTGGGTGCAGTTGATAAACCAGGCCACAGCGGTAAAAAACGATTACATAGATGCGGTGCGTAACCTTATAGACGCAAATATTCAAGTTAACTATTTCAACAGCAAACAGCCATGAAACCTATAACATATTTAACAGCACTGGTACTCTTTTTATCCGCCTGCGGCGATAAAAAACCAGCGGTAGAAGACGCCCCCGCGACCAAAAGCAGCAATATTGTAACGCTAACGGACGAGCAATTTAAAAATGCCGTTATAACCACCGGAAAAATTGAGCAGAAAGACATTTCATCTGTTTTAAAACTTAACGGGCAAATTGATGTGCCACCGCAAAACATGGTTTCCATAAGTGTTCCCCTGGGTGGTTATCTAAAATCAACCAAATTATTGCCGGGCATGCACGTAAACAAAGGCGAGGCGGTTGCGGTGGTAGAGGATCAGCAATACATCCAACTGCAACAGGATTACCTTACCGCAAAAGCACGCATTGGCTACCTGGAGAACGAATACAAACGCCAAAAGGACCTTAACCAAAGTCGTGCAGCGAGTGATAAGGTCTTTCAACAAGCCGAAGCCGACTATCATAGCCAGTTGGTATTGATCACATCGCTGGGGCAAAAGCTACAATTAGCAGGCATCAACGTGCGCAACATCAGCGAAACCAATATCGCGCGCAGCGTAAATATTTATTCGCCTATAAGCGGGTTTGTATCTAAGGTGAATGTCAACATCGGCAAATATGTATCGCCAACCGAGGTGCTGTTTGAACTGGTTAATCCTACAGATATACATCTGGCACTTAAGGTTTACGAAAAGGATCTGGATAAGTTGTACATAGGGCAAAAGGTAATTTCGTATACCAATAACAATCCTGAAAAGAAACATGAGGGTGAGATACTGCTGATTGGCCGCGACCTGTCTGCCGACCGTAACACAGAGGTACATTGCCACTTTGAAGATTACGACAAAAGCCTGGTACCCGGCACTTATATGAATGCCGAAGTACAGATAAAAAATGCAAAAGCAGCGGCCATACCAACCGATGCCCTGGTTGAGTTTGAAGGAAAACAATACCTATATAAAGTTGTTGGCAAAAACAGCTATGAAATGACCGAAGTAACTACCGGCGAAAGTGAGAACGGATATACAGAAATAATAAACCCCTCAAACCGGTTAAGTAATGCTTCGCTTGTTATTAAAGGCGCATACTCTTTATTAATGATGATGAAAAATAAGGCCGATGAATAGCTTAGGGCAACCGGGTTAAACTATCATCGTATCCAATTGTCAAACAGATGCAATTAAACATCTTGCGTGTTTAAACATATAATATTTACTCTATATTTGACCGCATAATCATTAAAACAAAAAATGAAAAAAATATCACTCTTAACAATTGGTCTGGCAGTAACGGCGTTACTTGCATTCAGAGCAGCGAAAACTGAGACTTTCAAAATTGATACTCAAAAAAGTAATATTGAATGGACAGGTAAAAAAGTATTGGGCGAGCACCACGGGGATATAAAACTGGCATCAGGCAGTATAATAACCGAGGATAATGTTCCTGCGAAAGGAAGTTTTGCGATTGCCATGAGCACTATAAGCAACAGGGACCTTACGGATGCAGATTCAAAAGGCAAATTGTTGGGCCACTTAAAATCTGATGATTTCTTTGGGGTAACCAAATTTCCTGAGGCTCAGTTTGCAATTACTAAAGTTACCAAAACAGGCAATGGCAGTATTGTTGTAAACGGTAATCTTACCATTAAAGGGATAACCAACGCTATTTCTTTCCCGGCTACTTATGCAGTTAACGGTAATACATTAACCGCTAAGGCTGCCAATGTAAAGGTTGATCGTACTAAACACGATATAAAATACAACTCAAAAAGCATTTTCAGCAGCATTGGCGATAAAGCCATTGATGATGAGTTTATTCTTGATATCAGCCTGGTAGCGACAAAATAATTAATAATACCTATTGAACAAAAGAGCCTCCGGATGATATCCGGAGGCTCTTTGTTTTATGGCTATTCAGTATCGATAGTTACATTTTAACACTTAGCTCTTTACCGTTAAAAGTTATTGTTTTGCTGGCGTCGCCCGGCACCAGCTTAATTGTAAATTTTTGCGGTGATACCGCATTTGCTTTTCCGGTTGTTGTTGCTGCGCGTATGGTTATTTTTCTTTCGGCGTTGTTCCACAATATTACTGTTTGGCTACCTTTTCCTTTTAAGTAATCCTGGCTTATTCCATCATCGTTGTAAAGGGTATAGTTACCATTAGCGCCGGTAAATATTTTAAGAGTGGTTGGTTCATCAACTTTTTGCGCGGTATATTGCCTTACAGGGTCCATCGGAATAATGGCACCTGCACGAACATAAATAGGCAAAATGGACAGGTCGACCTTGCGGGTTATGGTTTGCGCGCCTGCGGTTTTGGTTTCGGTCCACCAATCATACCATTCTCCTTTGGGCAAGTAAACCTGCCGGGATGTAGCGCCTTTCTCATAAACCGGCGCAATTAACATGTCGCGGCCCCATAAAAACTGATCTGCAGTGCTCCGGCACTTTTCATCATTAGGGTAATGCATCCACATAGGCCGCATTAAGGGCAAGCCTGTTTTGTAAGCCTGCCATGCCAGCGTGTAATTAT